>NZ_JADGLW010000009.1:0-77099 GCF_015235105.1 Jeotgalicoccus nanhaiensis | reverse complement strand
ACATTCAATAGTCTGGCGGCGATGGCGGAGAGGCCACACCTGTTCCCATGTCGAACACAGCAGTTAAGCTCTCCAGCGCCGATGGTAGTTGGACTGACGTCCCGCAAGAGTAGGACGCTGCCAGGCTGTACATAACATATTCAATATATGGATGCGATGAGCCGCATTGAGACCTTTATAGGTCTCTTTTTTTTGTTCTTTTTTCTATAGTATAATAATGCTATAACAACTATCGGAGGTATATATGTCTCTTATTAATAAGTTAAAAAGCTTTCATATTGAAGGTGCGGTTTCAATGCATGTACCTGGGCATAAAAATAATACAATCGGAAAACTGTCAGATGTCATTAAGCCGGGATATGATTTAACAGAAATACCGGGTCTTGATGATCTTCACGATCCATCAGAAGTATTAGATCAGCTGAATGCAGAACTTGCGCAAAAAAGTGAAGGCTATCATGCACAAGCGATGGTAAACGGTACGACTAACGGAATCATTTCCAGCATCTATGCTCTGAATGAAAAAGTTTCTAATTTTTATATTATCGGAGAAGCACATAAATCCGTATATCACGGTATATCATTAGTAAATGCTGATTATACCGTGATTTCCGCAGAAGAGCTGTATGAGTCAGAACTCGGCAGCAGCTGTGTAATATTTACTTCTCCTGCATATACCGGCAGTTTGGTTAAAAATATCAAGCAGCATATAGAATACATAAGAAATAATAGCGGCTTCAGTATTATAGATGCAGCGCACGGTGCTCATTTATCGATTACTGAGAATTTTAAAGAGTCACTGCTGCTGGCGGAGGCAGATGTTGTGGTTGAGTCGTATCATAAAATGCTTCCTGCTCTGACGATGGCTTCTGTACTGTTTACGAAAGATATTCAGCTGCATCAGCGGATAATGCATTATATTAATCATTTTGAAACTTCGAGCCCGTCGTATCTCGTACTGGCTTCTATCGAATACGCACAGCAATTTTATAAGGAATATAATGACAATATTTTTTTTAAGAAAAGAGCAGTACTGATACATTGTCTTAAAGAAGCTGAAATCGAAGTTGCTGAACAGGATGATCCTGCAAAACTTATGCTGACATGGAAAAGAGGAGCATACAACCTGGAGCTGAGTTTTCGAAAGACTGGTGTATACTCCGAGATGGTTACCGATGAAGGGGTGCTCTGGTGTCTTCCGCTTTGGCATGAAGGGGACAGCTATCCCTTTAAAGAACTGCTTCATAAAATTTCAAAATTAACTCCAGCAGTTTCCAGTGAAGGAACAGTTAAGGGTATAGATATACTTGAAGGTAAAATATGCGTAGCAAACATTGTTCCCTATCCTCCGGGAGTACCGCTTGTGTTAAAGGGTACTGCAATTACAGAGCGGGATTTGAAAAGGGTAAAGCACTATCAAGTTAATCATGTTAAAATAGAGGGTATACAATATAACATTAACTATTATATGAATGAGGCAGAATTATGAGTTATTTCATCACTTTTGAAGGTCCCGAAGGATCCGGTAAAACGACGGTTATAGAACATATCAGAGTATTGTTATCAGATTCGCATGAAGTCGTGAAAACACGTGAACCAGGGGGGATACCAATCAGTGAAAAAATTCGCGAAATACTGCTGACAAAAGAGCACGATATGGATGGCAGGACAGAAGCTTTGCTTTTTGCAGCATCCCGCCGGCAGCATCTTGTCGAACGTGTAATACCAGAACTTGAGGCAGGTAAAATCGTACTGTGCGATCGTTTTATCGACAGTTCGCTTGCTTATCAGGGTATCGCCCGCGGCATCGGTTTTGATGATATAATGGCAATAAACAAATTTGCTATTGATACTCATATGCCGGACTTAACAATTTATTTAAAGCTTGATCCAAAAACAGGACTCGAGCGGATACATGACAATAATCGTGAGAACAACCGCCTGGATGAAGAAACTATAGACTTTCACAAAAAAGTAGTCTCGGGTTATAATGAGTTATCGGTATTATATCCGAACAGAATTAAAGTTGTAGATGCATCCCAGTCAGTTGACAGCGTTGTAAGCGATACATTAAATATTATAAATACTTATATACAATCTAGAGGTGAAGAATAATGAAAATGGTAATTGCTATTGTACAGGACCATGACAGCCAAAGATTAAATGACAAATTAACAAAAAATGATTTCCGAAATACGAAACTTGCTTCTACAGGCGGTTTTCTGCGTGCAGGGAATACTACATTCCTTTGCGGGGTTGAAGATGCTCGTGTGGACGAACTGCTTAAACTTATTGACGACACATGTGGTAACCGTGAGCAGACTGTAGCACCGGTAACCCCTATGGGCGGAAATGCAGATTCTTATATTCCTTACCCGGTTGAAGTTGAGGTCGGCGGCGCCACTGTTTTTGTTTTACCGATAGAACAATTTGAAAGATTTTAAGATGAATAACAGTATTGTACAGAAACAATTATTAAAAATTATCGAGAACAATAAGCTGAGTCATACTTATATGTTCGAAGGTGATGCAATAGAAACGCTGCGTAAATACAGCAAGTTTTTTGCGCTGCATATATTCGGCGAAAATACGCGGAATGAGATGCTGATTGATTCAGGCAACCATCCGGATTTATATTATTTATCGACAGCTGAAACGACGATTAAAAAAGAAGACATCGAACAGCTTGTCCGCCAGATGAACCAGAAACCAATCGAATCAGACTACAAAGTGTATATTATTGAGCAGTTTGAAAAACTGACTCCGCAAGCTGAAAACAGTATACTGAAATTTTTAGAAGAACCGCCTGAAAAAACTATTGCGATTTTATTAACGATAAATAAAAGCGGCATACTGCCGACGATACATTCGAGAAGCCAGCACATCCATATCCAGGGAGAGGACGGCGACCGCGAGAATTCGCTGCCGAATTTAAGTGAAGCTGAAACAGCGACTGTCAATGCTCTTCTGCTGAATGCTCGCCATGTCAACGAAATGGCTGATAAATTCAGTGAAATGCGGACAGAAGCTATCAGCTTTGGTACTCGCTGGATACATAATCATCCGCTTGTTTTAATCGATGCTAAAAAGATAGTCGATATTTGTGATGAACGAAAAGATTATGAACTGATGCTGCAGCTCCTTGCCGGATTTATCCGTCAGACATTGCATAAGACCATCGGTCTGGATAATTTTAGACCGTATGAATCAGCAATGCCGGAAGGTAATGATGTAAATACGGTAAAATTGACGAGGATGCTCGAAGAAATTCAAAAAGCGAACCAGCTGCTTTCATTTAATGTTAATCCAATGCTTGTTTTTGAAGGTATGGTCATAGGTGCGAAAGGTTGATGAATAAATATGCTTAAAATCATCAAGGTCACGCAACTTGATTATTACGATAACTTATACATCACATGCAGTGATGATTCCATAGAACGCGGTGATTATATCGTCGCCGAAACAAAAAGAGGTCTTGAACTGCTGAATGTAGTGAAAGGCACTTATGAAATCCCAAAAGATAATATTGTAGAACCCGACGGTAAATTTCTTCGTCTGGCAACAGAAGAAGATTTAATAAAATTCAAAACTAATGAAGAAAAAGCTGAAGCTGCATTAGAATTTTGTGCAAGTGCAATTAAAGACGAAAAACTTAATATGAATCTCGTGAATGCCAAGTTTACACTTGATATGAAAAAACTTATTTTTAACTTTACTGCAGATGACAGAGTAGATTTCAGATCACTTGTCAGAATACTCGCGACGCGCTTTAAAACACGTATCGAACTGCGTCAGATTGGCGTCAGAGATGAAGCGAAGTACTTAGGCGGTATCGGTCCCTGCGGCCGTGCACACTGCTGTTCAACTTTTTTAGGAGACTTTGTTCCTGTGAGTATCCAAATGGCGAAGAATCAGGATTTATCGCTTTCTCCAAGTAAAATATCAGGAGCATGCGGACGCCTGATGTGCTGTTTAAATTACGAAGATGAATATTACGAAGATGCGCGTATAAAACTGCCTGATGTCGGTGCCAAAGTGAAAACACCGGCGGGCATCGGTAAAGTTATCGGTATTAACATACTGGACCTGGCCGTCAGGGTAAAGGGTTCCGATGATTATATCGAAGAATATGGCGAAGAAGATATAGATAAGCTAGAGGTTGTGAATTAATGGATCGTGAAAAACTGTTCCTTCATATTCAGCAGCTTGAGCGCAATATAAAAACCATGGATGAAGAAGTGCGTATACTGAAAGAACTTACTGTAAAACTGGTCGAAGAAAATGTCAGTCTGGAACTTGAAAAAGAGAATTATGAACAGCTTTTAAATGATAAAGAAACAGCAGATTCTCCCTTTAAAGAAAACTCACTGAAAAGTTTATACGATGAAGGATTTCATGTATGCAGTATTCATTTCGGCACACACAGGCACGGAGACGACTGCTTGTTCTGCCAGGCATTTTTTAATGAAAGACAAAGTTAAAGCAGCGATGAGCTGCTTTTCTTTTTGGAGTGAAATCAATGTTAAAACCATATGAACGCATAGATGAACTGTTCAGAGAAAATATGCGTATTATTCAAAGCAGTGAAACTTTTTCATTTTCTGTCGATGCACTGCTGCTTGCAAATTTTGTGAAAATAAATAAACGCGACAACAGAATCATGGACTTGTGCAGCGGTAACGGCATTATACCGCTGCTTTTGTCCAGCCGTGCTGCAAAGCCGATAGATGCTGTTGAAATACAGAGCCTGCTCGCAGATATGGCAGAACGCAGTATTGAAATGAATGGGAAATCAGACCAGATTACAATATATAATGCAGATATTAAGTCACTTAAAACTTCGATGAAACATTCCTCATATGATGTCATTACAGTGAACCCGCCTTATTTTACAAGCAACCAGCCTTTAAAGGACAAAGGACCGCAGAGCATTGCGCGGCATGAACTTCACATCGATTTAAAAGGCATCGTCGAAGCCTGCCGTTATTTAATAACGAATAAGGGCAGGCTGTATATGGTGCACCGTGCAGAGCGCAGCGCTGAAGTCTTTACAGAGCTGCATAACCAGGGTTTCAGGGTCAGACGTGCACAGTATGTCTACAATGATACAAACAGCAGGACAGCGATGTTCATAGTCGTAGAAGCGATTTTTAATTCAAATGCATATGCGGATATACTGCCGCCATTTTATATTTATAAGGCGGATCAGGTATATTCAGATGAGATGCTTGAGGTATATTACGGTGACAACAGAGGATAGACAGTATTACGTTTATATTATTGAATGCAGCGACTGCAGTCTGTATACAGGTTACACAGCTGATATCGATGCGCGTATTACAAAACACAATGCCGGCCTTGGCGCGAAATATACCCGGGGCAGACTGCCTGTGACCTTGCGCTACGTCGAAGTGCTCGATTCAAAAAGCAGCGCCTTGAAACGCGAATACGCGATTAAACAGCTGACAAAGCAGCAGAAATTATCGTTAATAGGAGGATAATAATGTTATACATTACCGGGACACCGATAGGAAATCTGGATGATATGTCTTACAGAGCGATTAAAACGCTTGAAGAAGCAGATGCAATTTTATGTGAAGATACGCGTATTACCCGTAAATTAACCACACATTTTAATATTGACACGCCGCTTAAAAGCTACCATGATTTCAATAAAGAAGAAGCGACCGAATCTATTATAGAAGATATAAAGCATGGCAAAACCTATGCTCTTGTGACCGATGCCGGTATGCCTGTAATATCGGATCCCGGTTTTGAACTTGTCAGCCGCATGCAGGATGAAAAACTGCCGTACGCGGTTATTCCTGCAGCTTCTGCTTTTACGATGGCGCTTGTAGCGAGCGGGATTGCCAGTTATGAATTTACATATTTTGGCTTTTTGCCGAAAAGTGCATCGAAACAGAGAGAGAAATTATCTGAAATAATGCACCATAAATATACGTCAGTTCTATACGAATCACCGCACAGAATGAAAACTCTGATGACGGAAATAAATAAAATTGACAGCGGCAGAATCGTCAGTGTATCGAGAGAAATTACGAAGAAGTTTGAACAGCATGTCAGAGGCACAGCGGATGAAATTTTATCACAGCTGGATAACGGTATTCCTTTAAAAGGAGAATTTGTTGTCGTTATAGACAGTTATGAGGAAGAACAGTCCACATTTACGGGGACACCAAAGGAGCATGTAACTGAACTCGTTGAAGAAGGTATGCGCCCGAAAGATGCGATTAAACTGGTTGCGGAACTGCGCGGCTTGAAAAAGCAGGAAGTATATAACGAATTTCATAAATAAAAAGCCGTGAATGAAATATTCACGGCCGGGATTCTTTAAATTATTTATCGATTTTCTTTTGAATTTCTTTGATTAGCTGATCGGCGCCTTCTTTGCTGAGTACAATTTTACCGTCAGCAAGAGACATGTTGTCGTCGGATACATCGCCGGTCACGGCGCAAGTCATGCGGGGCTGGTATTTTTTTAGAATGATTTTATCGTCATCAGTGAAAATTTCCAGTGCATCTTTAACTTCGATATCGAGTACGCGACGCAGTTCAATTGGAATAACGACGCGTCCAAGTTCATCAACTTTACGCACAATTCCAGTAGATTTCATTAGTAATTCCTCCTACATAGTTAACCAAAATATAATGGATTATATCCAATTTTCGAAATGTCTTGTGCAGAAAATGGAAAAATAAGCTGCGAAACTATTACCCGAAATTGGATATTCATGACTATAGCACAAAAATAATGGGAAAACTATTAAAAACTGTTCCGAATTGAAAAACATACATAAATTAGATATATTAGATAAGTATATTATAGGAGGATGTCCCATGACAAAACCAACATTTTATATCACTACGCCAATTTATTATCCCAGTGGAAAACTCCATATCGGGAATGCATATACTACAATTGCATGTGATGTAATGGCACGTTATAAACGCCTGAGAGGCTACGACGTATACTACTTAACAGGAACCGACGAACACGGTCAGAAAATAGAACAGAAAGCTGATAACATGGGGGTTTCACCTCAGGCCTACGTCGATGATATGGCGGAGAGCATAAAAGATTTATGGAAATCGCTCGATATTACGTACGATCAGTTTATTCGTACGACAAGTGATAAACATAAAGCTGCTGTACAGTACATTTTTGAGCGCCTGCTTGAGCAGGGCGATATTTACCTTGGTGAATACGAAGGCTGGTACTCGGTTCAGGATGAGGAATTCTTTACCGAAACGCAGCTCGATGAAGTATACCGCGATGAAGACGGTAAAATGATCGGCGGCAGAGCACCGAGCGGACATGATGTTGAACTTGTTAAAGAAGAGAGCTACTTCTTCAGAATGAGTAAATATGCAGACCGTCTTGTCCAGTATTACGAAGATAACCCCGACTTTATCCAGCCGGAAGCGCGTAAAAACGAAATGCTGAACAACTTTATAAAACCGGGACTTGAGGACCTCGCTGTATCGAGAACGACATTTAAATGGGGCGTGCCGGTTAAATCAGATCCGAAACACGTCGTTTACGTGTGGATTGATGCCTTGGCAAACTATATTACTGCACTCGGCTATTCTACAGACGATGACGAACTGTTTAAAAAATATTGGCCTGCAGACGTGCATATGATCGGTAAAGAAATTGTACGTTTCCATGCGATTTACTGGCCGATTATGCTGATGGCGCTGGATCTGCCTCTGCCGAAGAAATTACTCGGCCACGGCTGGCTTTTAATGAAAGACGGAAAGATGTCGAAATCCAAAGGGAATGTTATTTATCCTGATCAGATTGTAGAGCGCTACGGTCTTGACTCGCTCCGTTACTACTTAATGCGCGAAGTGCCTTTCGGTTCTGACGGCGTATTTACACCGGAGTCGTTTATCGAGCGCACTAACTTTGATCTGGCAAATGATCTCGGCAACCTGGTTAACCGTACAATCTCAATGATTAATAAATATTTTGACGGATATGTACCGGAGTATACAGGTGCACATACCGATTTCGATAAAAGCCTTGAAACAGCTGTTAAAGACAGCGTTTCAGAATATGAAACTGCCATGGAAAAAATGCAGTTCAGTCATGCTTTAAGAGCAGTATGGACAATTATCGGACGCTCGAATAAATATATTGATGAAACTGCGCCTTGGGTGCTGGCGAAAGATGAGGCAAACAAAGAAGCACTCGGCAACGTGATGGTGCATCTCGCAGAAAACATCCGTATTGCGGCTATCCTTTTGAGCCCTTACCTGCCTCATGGTCCGAAAGAAATTTTCAAACAGCTGAATATTACTGATGAAAACCAGCAGACGTATGAATCAGTATTAAGCTATGGCATTATAAAACCTGCCGGCCAGCTGGCTAAACCGACACCAATTTATCCAAGATTGGATGTTGAAGAAGAAGTCACACATATTAAAAATCAAATGCGTCCGCCTGAAGCAGAAGAGGAACAGGAAGAAACAGAAACGGCTGAAAAAATTACAATTGATGACTTTAATAAAGTGGAAATTAAAGTCGCGACTGTTACTGCAGCAGAAGCAGTGAAGAAAGCGAAAAAGCTGCTGAAAATCCAAGTGGATTTAGGCACTGAAGAGCGCCAGATTGTTTCGGGGATTCACGAGCATTATGAACCGGGAGATATTATCGGCAAGAAAGTGCTTGTCGTGACGAATCTGCAGCCTGTAACCTTGCGCGGAGAGAAATCAGAAGGTATGATTTTAACTGCAGAAATGGGCAGCCGTTTAACATTAATTGATGTGCCTGACGGCATAGAAAACGGCAGTATTGTAAAATAAATCAGGGAGTGATTATGTGTTAATCGATACACACGTCCATCTGAATGCGCACCAGTACGACGAAGATCTCGAGGAAGTAATCGCACGCGCGAGAGAGAACGGACTCGAGAAAATGGTTGTTATCGGCTGTGATCGTCCGTCGATTGAACGCACCATGGAACTCATTGAAGAATATGATGATATTTACGGGGTCATCGGATGGCATCCGGTCGATGCTGTCGATTGTACTGATGAAGATCTGAAGTGGATAGAAGAACTGTCCAAACATAAAAAAATTGTCGGCATCGGTGAAACAGGCCTCGATTATCACTGGGACAAATCACCGAAAGATGTCCAGAAAGAACTGTTCAGACGTCAGCTGGCATTAGCGAAACGCGTCGGTCTGCCAATTATTATTCATAACCGTGAATCGACGGAGGATTGTGTGGAAATTCTGAAAGAAGAAAATGCACAGGAAATCGGCGGCATTATGCACGCTTTCAGTGCCGATGAAAAGACAGCCGACGAAATTATCGATATGAATTTCTATGTATCACTTGGCGGTCCGGTGACATTTAAAAATGCGCAGCTGCCTAAAGACATCGCTGTTCATGTTCCGCTCGACCGTCTGCTTGTGGAGACGGATGCACCGTATTTAACACCGCATCCATACCGCGGCAAGCGCAATGAACCGGCACATGTAAAACTGGTAGCAGAAAAAATTGCAGAGCTGCGCGATATGAGTTATGAAGACCTGGCCGCTGCAACGACTGCGAACGCAAAAAGATTATATAACATCTGAAATGAAAGTGTTTCACTTTGACTTTGGTTGAGGTGAAGCACTTTTTTAGTGCGCTGAAGATAAGAAATCTTAAAATATGGTATGATACTAAACGAAGTATAAGAGGTGGAGATGTATGGAAAAACCTGTAATTAAAGAAATTATTATTGTCGAAGGCAGGGACGACACACGCAGACTTAAAGAAGCTGTTATCTGCGAGACGATTGAAACGAATGGTTCGGCAATCAATGAACGGACACTTGAAGAAATAGAAGTTGCCTTGAATTCACGCGGAGCGATTATTTTCACGGATCCTGACTTTCCGGGTCATAAAATAAGAAATACAATTATTGAACGTTTCCCTGATATTAAAGAGGCGTTTTTACCAAAACATAAAGCACTTGGTCATAATAGTGTAGGCGTGGAGCATGCCCGAATCGAAGATATACAAGCAGCGCTCGAAAACTGCCAGACGAGCCGGCAGGTTAAAGAGGAACTGATAACAATTCAGGATATGCAGTATTTCCGTTTATCGGGCAATTCACAAGCGAAAGAACGACGCGAGTATTTAACGGAACAGCTGAATATCGGTTATGCGAACGCAACTCAGCTGCGAAAAAAACTGAACCGCTACAGCATCTCACCTGAAAAAGTTGAAGAAATATTAAAAGGGCTGGAAGTGAATAACTGATGAAACATATTGCTACTATAGGGCGGACTAAAGAAATACTCGACAAGCACCATTTTACTTTTAAGAAAAGTCTTGGACAGAACTTTTTAATCGACTCCAATGTTATTAAAGAAGTCATTCATAAAGCGGATATTAATAAAAATACAGGTGTCATTGAAGTGGGACCGGGGATTGGATCACTGACGGAGCATCTTGCAATCAATGCAGGAAAAGTGCTGGCTTTTGAAATTGACCAGCGTCTGATTCCGGTACTTAATGATACGTTAAGCGATTATGATAACGTGACAGTTATCAATGAAGATATATTGGAAGCCGATGTCCCGGCTCGTATCGAAGAATTCTTAAGCGATTGCGATGATATCGTGGTTGTCGCAAACCTGCCGTATTATATTACGACGCCGATACTGATGAACTTCCTGACTGCACATCTGCCGATTTCACGTTATTACGTCATGATGCAAAAAGAAGTCGGAGAACGTATCAGTGCGTCACCGAATTCAAAAGCATATGGTTCTTTATCGATTGCGATCGATTATTATACAGAGGCTAAAACAGTTCAAAATGTTCCAAAAACCGTATTCATGCCACCGCCGAACGTCGATTCTATTATTGTAGAATTAAAAAACCGCACTCAGAAAAAAGTAGATATTGATGATGAAGAAACTTTTTTCAAGTTAACAAGAGGCGCATTTCTGCATCGCCGTAAAACAATACTGAACAACTATCAGTCATTGTTTGCTGACGGAAAGAAAAGAAAAGATGAAATCAGAACGCTGTTTGAAGAAGCGGGAATTGATCCGGCACGCCGCGGTGAAAGTTTATCGCTTGAAGATTATAAGGAAATTTACGATGCTTTCAAGAAAAGTGACTTGGATTTCGCTTAAAAATGTTGAGAAATTGGCTGATTTTTGACAGAATTATGTAAACTTGCTATAATGGACTTAGTGAGGTGGGGTATAATGCCAAAAACATTAATCGACATCAAAAAGATTCTTGATTGTCAGTTAGGAAATCCATGTGTGCTTCGCGCAAACGGAGGACGCAAGAAGTTGATTGAAAGAAAAGGTATTTTAAGAGAAACATATCCATCGATTTTCGTAGTTGAACTAGATCAAGACGAACATAATTTTGAGCGTGTATCTTATACATACACAGACGTGTTAACATCAAATGTAGAAGTTACTTTTTATAACGACGATTTTACAGAAGAATTTTTAATTCAATAACATATTAAAAACCATCCGAAAGGATGGTTTTTTTGTTTTATGAGCGTATGTTGAGCATGCAGGTATAAAGATATATATTATTAAAAATATATAATATACGGAGTGTGACTTATGAATACAAATAACCCTCATATCATGCCGGAAATCGATAAAAGCCAGGGGCTTGAATTTGGTCTGTATACCCTCGGAGATCATTTGCCGAATCCGCATACAGGACAGAGAATTCCTGCAAGCCAGCGTATTAAAGAAATTATCGAAACGGCTGAGTACGCAGAACAGGCGGGAATTGATACCTTTCAGATCGGTGAGTCCCATCAGGATTATTTCGCGTCTCAGGCTCATCTGATTATTTTATCGGCCATTGCACAAGCGACAAAGCAGATAAAAATTGCTTCAGGCTCAACGATTATCAGTACATCGGACCCGGTGCGTGTATTTGAAGATGCATCGACAATCGATCTTATTTCAGACGGACGCATGGAAATTATTGCAGGCCGGGCTTCACGTGTCGGGCTCTATGATTTACTCGGCTACAGTCTGAATGATTATGAAGCATTGTTTGAAGAAAAGTTTGATCTTCTGTTAAATATAAATGAAAATGAGTATGTGAACTGGCAGGGAGAATTCCGTGCGCCTTTAAAAAATGCTCATGTCATTCCGCGTCCCGAGAATGATAAGAACGGACTGCCGATTTGGCGGGCGGTCGGAGGCTCAATGGCCTCTGCCCATAAAGCAGGTCTCGCAGGAGTGCCGATGTATCAGGCGCACCTCGGCGGGCCGGCTGAAGCCTTTAAGAGCCGTATTGATTTATACAGACAGACGGCGGAAGAAAGAGGCTACGATGTGTCTAAACTGCCTGTAGCGACTGCTGGATTTTTCTTTGCACATGAAGATAAACTTGCAGCATACAGAAAATACTACCCTCATATTAATGAAGGCATGAAAAAATCGAACGGTCAGGGCTTCCCGAAGCAGGGCTTTGCCGAGGGACAGGATTATCGCAGTGTAATTAACGTTGGCGATCCTGGTCTGATTATTGAGAAAATTCTTTATCAGCATGAATTATTTAATCATGACCGTTATATCGCCCAGCTGGATTTCGGCGGTGTGACACTGGATGATATTAAACGTAATATAGACATTATTGGCGAAAAGATACTGCCTGCCATTAAAAAATATACAAAACCACAGGGGGAACAATAATGAAAGCAGTAATCATCAGCGGTTCAGTCGTCGGGAGCAAAACGCGGAAAGCGACGACGGCACTCAGAGAAAAGGTTGAATCATTAAACGTTCACGAAGTTGAATATATCGACTTAAAAGATTACGATATGCCGTTCAGCGATGGCAGAAATTATTTGGACTACGGCGGTGCGACAACTGAAGCACTGACTAAAATAATGGAAGCGGATGTCGTATTTATCGGCACACCGATATTCCAGGCATCCATACCGGGGCCTTTAAAAAACTTATTTGACTTGCTGCCGCCGGATGCTTTTCTGAATAAAACCATCGGCATGATTATTACTGCCGGCTCACTCAGACATTATCTGGTGGCGGAACAGCAGCTGAAACCGATTCTGTCATATATGAAAGCAAATATTGTTCCGGGATATGTATATATTCTGGATCAGGACTTCGGCTCAGAAGGAATCGAGAACGATGATATTCTGTTCAGGCTGGGTGCACTCGTGGATAATACATTTAATAATGCAGAAGCACACCAGGCGGTGCTTGAAAAATTTAACGATTCTTTCGGCTTTTAAATAAAAAACCTTTCAGGACAAAGTTCCTGAAAGGTTTTTTATCTGTCTTATCTGATTGATTTAAGTCCGTTAGCCCAGTTAACTGTAGTAGTGATTACAGCTTCAATAGTCGGATTGTGTATTTCAGCAGGTGCGAATTTAGACATTTCTTCAAAGTCAGTGAACAGGCTGAATGCACCGAAAGGTCCAACAGTTGCCACATTGAAGTTAGAAAGAATTTGACGCAGTGAAAGTGTTGCAGCAACACCTAAAGTTGAGCCGTAGCCAACGATTCCTGCTGATTTATTACCGAATTCAGGTCCGATGTAGTCAAGGAGGTTTTTCAGTGCCGGTGAAACAGCTTTGTTGTATTCAGGTGTAACAAAAATATAACCGTCAAGTGAATCAATTTTAGCTGACCAGTTATTGATTACATCAGAACCGTATTGTTTATTAGCCATTAACGGCGGTAAAGATTCTTTAAACAATGGTGCTTCGTAATCTTTAATATCTACGATTTCGAATTCAGCACCTGTATCTAATTTTTCAGCAAAGTCTTTAAGCCACTCTGCAACTTGTAAGTTAACGCGTGAGTCACGTGTACTTCCTGTAACAATACCAATTTTAGTCATTGTATAATTCCTCCGGAGTGTTCATTTATTATTAAGTTACATTTTGTAACTGATTATTAATATACAGTATTTCGAATTGAAAATAAAGACTTTTGCTTAATCTTTTCAGTGAAATTGTCATGATTACGTTTCCATGGTAAATTTAAAGAGATTTCATACGACAGGAGCAATGACAATGGATATAGAAATTCAAAAAATCACGGGCCGTCCGTCTAATGGAAAAATTAAAATGAAGGCCGGCAAAAGTCTTGCAGTGCAAATACCGTATGAGCTCGCTGAAACTTTTTCCGATACGATGGAGAAGGCAGGTGCCCATGTATTTTCAGGCGGCCTTTTATATTATAAACGGCTGAATTTAAAAGTGCATATTGAATATTTGAGAAAATGGTACAATAGTCCATTGAAAACAGAAGATTTAATCCGGCAATTTAATATTACAGACTCCGTATCAAGCCTGTCAAAGTTGAACCGGACTGACATTCAGAAACTGGCTTATATCCATGCTCTGCTCAGCAATAATCAGCATATAGTTTTTATCGATCCATTTTTAAATACAGTTAATGATAACATTCATCTGTTTCATAAAATGAAAGACCAGCTTATTCAGCAGGAGAAATCACTGTTGGTTGCATCGTCGAGACTGGAAGATGCCTTTATAGTTCAGCCGGATGTTATGAAATTAAGCGAACAGGGGCTCGAGACAGTTGAGACAACGGATAATACTGAAGATGACAGCTCTTCTAATGTGAGCAAAATTAAAGTGAAAGCACATGATAAAACGATTTTTGTCACTATAGAAGAGATTGAATATCTGGAAAGTCATGATGGTAAAGTATACATTAATCTCGGCTCGGAGAAATTTATAATGGAATCGACCCTGCAGGGGGCAGAAGAACAGCTCGAAGCTCACGGTTTTTACCGCTGCCACCGTTCTTATCTCGTTAATCTTCATAAAGTAAAAGAAATTATTACATGGTCTAAAAACACTTATTCTGTCATTATCGATAATTCGGAAAAGTCCAGAATCCCGTTATCCCGAACTAAATTCAACGAAATACAGGATAAATTACTAAAATTATAAAAAGGTGACCTTATGAATCTATTTAAAATACGGGCGACGATATATAGAGATATTAGAGAATATTTTACAAACTATGCAGTTCTGACAGTCTTGCTCATGCCTCCGATTATGGCTTTGATGTACAGTACACCGGCACGCAACGTCAGAGAGGATTTGCCGGATGCAATGATATTTATACTCCTCGGGACAGCACTTGCTTCAATAGCAACCAATGTTCCCTTAATGTTATACGCCGAAGAAAATGAACATGGTTTATTGAAGCTTGTCACACATAATGTATCGGATTTAATGAATGGTATAGCAGGCAGAAGTATACTGGTATTATTTGTTACTGCAGCAGTTACTGTTATCTCGCTCTTGATTGCAGGACAAGTAGATGTGCTCAGCTGGCCTCTTGTATCAGGATTAGGTATTGCAGCTTTAGTATTCCTGAATTTAGGATTAATTGCGGGACTGCTTGCTAAACTGCAGTCGACTTCGACTGTTTACGGTGTGGTCGTCTTGTTTTTATTAGGAATGACACCTATTATTGAAACGTTTTTTCTGAATGACAGCCACCTGTTAATGAAACTGGCTGAATGGACTCCTGTATATCAATTAATGGCGATACATAATAACGCTGGTGTAATGCCCTACGTTATTATGCTGATATGGTTAGGTTTGACGACCTTCTCAGTCTATTTAGCAGTGCTGAAACGTGCTAAAACATTGTAGTACAGTTCAGAGCTGTGCTGTACACTTCGGGAATTTAACAGCCCGGCGGATAGATATAGTACACAGTTCAATATTTATTTCCTACAACTCACCGTGATTATATCGCGGTGTTTTTATTTTGCGTCTAAACTTTAGTTAAGAGAGCAGAAGCAAAATAATTGGAGGTAATCATATGAGCATGATCCAGGTAAAAGAACTTGAAAAGTCATTCGTCAGTGAACGCGCCCTGCGCGGTATTACATTTAATGTGGAAGCGGGACAGATTTTTGGGCTGCTTGGCCCGAGCGGTTCGGGGAAGACCACAACTATTAAAATTATGACAGGTGAATTTAAACCGTCGGGCGGAGAGGTGAATGTTAATAGCTACAACTATAAACAGTTCGCGAAAAATGATTATGTCAGCAGCCTTGGAATTTTATCTGATAAAAGTTCTTTGTATGAAAGACTGACAGTCAAAGATAATCTGGAGCTGTTCAGAAAACTGTACAATGCGCCGAAAGGGTCAGTTGAAAAAGTACTGAAAGATGTAGGACTCGAAAGTGAAATCGATAAAACTGTATCCAAGTTATCCAAAGGAATGAAGCAGAGAATTCTTTTATGTAAAGCGGTCATTCACAGACCGGCGATTTTATTTCTCGATGAGCCGACATCAGCACTCGATCCGACGACCACTGAAAAAATTCACGACATGCTTGAGGAGCTGCGTGATGACGGGACGACTATTTTACTCACGACACACAATATGGATGAGGCAACACGTCTATGTGATAAAGTCGCCTTTTTGTATCAGGGAATTATTCAGGACTCTGGGGCGCCATCTGACTTAAGGCATAAATACAAACGCGAGGAAGTCCATATTACTTATAACGACGGCACGATGAAAACAGTGGAGAAAAAAGAGGAAAACAGACAGCTGCTTAATAATGTACTGTTCAGCGAAGAAGTTGCCGATGTCAGAACAGATTTCCCGACACTTGGAGAAGTGTTTAAAAAAGTAACTGGTAAGGAGCTGGTTTAAATGAATATGACAAGAGCGATGGCAATATTTGAAAAAGACCTGAAAGAATTTATGAAAAATATGATGCTGTTTACATCGGTGCTGATTCCAATACTGATGGCGGTGTTCTTTTCAAGAGTGGGAATCGGCGCAGGGGCAGAAGGCGAAATGCCGCTGGAAATACTTGGGATTCTTGCAGGTGTCGTCTTTTCTGCCGTAATGTTCAGTGCGGTTATGACGATGATTGCTGAAGAAAATGAAAAAGATACGTTAAGAGGACTGCTGCAGTCGCCGGCGACAATTATCGATATTATTCTCGGCAAGAGCATGGTTGTGACGCTGATGACAATAATATCACTCGTTGCTTCAATTATAATTATCGGACCGGAAAACTACTGGACTGTGGAAAATATAATCAGTCTCGTGCTGACAGGACTGTTTTTCCTGAATGTGGGAATAGGGCTTGGCCTCGTTGTAAAATCAGTTGCGACGACATCGGTATATATTATTCCGATTATGTTTATCTTCGGTTTTACACCGTATATTGAAATGCTGGTTACAGATCCGGACAGCACAGCGGTCAAGATTGCAGAGTACTTTCCGATATATCAGCACATGTTTGTGCTTGAAGGCAGCGGCGGAGCAATGGAATTTATCATTCTAGCTGCCTGGGTCGCGGTGAGCTTCCTGCTCGTGCTGTGGGCATTTAATAAACGTAAAAATGATGAATAATATGTAAAGAGCACCGAAATCCTGCGGGTCCGGTGCTTTTTTAATGTATGGACGCCGCAGTTTTCGCAGCGGCGACACCCGGTAAAACCAGAACACCCTCAAGCTCACTCCTCATGCCAATCTTTAAAAATATCATCAATATTCACCTTTGTTATATGATAAAATAACACACATATATATTTCGAAAAAAATCTGGCAAAGGACTATGAACTATGCATTATGAAATCGCACCAGCAAAAATTAATTTAACTCTGGATACGCTGTATAAACGCGATGATGGTTATCACGAAGTCAGCATGGTGATGACAACTGTCGATTTAAACGACAATTTATCATTTGAAAAGCGTAGAGACAGAAAAATCATCATTGAATCCGATCATCAGTTCGTGCCGACTGACCGGCGCAATTTGGCCTATCAGGCGGCTCAGCTGATGATGCGCCGCTACAAAATTAAAACGGGCGTCACGATTAACATCGATAAGCATATTCCAATTGCTGCAGGTCTTGCCGGCGGTTCTGCCGATGCTGCCGCGACGTTCAGGGGAATGAATGCGCTGTACAATCTCGGTGTCGGACTCGATGAGCTCGCGGCCTTATCATCAGAACTCGGTTCCGATATTCCTTTTTGTGTATACGGCGGCACTGCGCTCGCAACCGGACGCGGCGAGATTATCGAACGGCTGCCAAGACCGCCGCATGCATGGGTGGTGCTGGCAAAACCGTCTGTCAGTGTGTCTACAAAGACAATTTACGGCGCACTGAAACCTGGAAAGAATAAGCCGGCATCGGAGTTAATGAAAAAAGCAATTATAGACGAGGATTACGAACAAATACTCGGAACATTGAAAAATGATCTTGAAGAAGTAACGGTGAAAAAATATCCGCAGGTCAGAAAACTGCTCGACAATATGAAAGAATCGGGCGCTGACGGTGCGCTGATGAGCGGCAGCGGGCCGACCGTGTTCGGCATCGTCAGAAAAGAACGCCAGTCTATTCATCTGTACAACGCAATGAAGGGGTGCTGCGCTGAAGTTTATCGAATTAGATTGCTGGGATAAGTATTAAAATCCGAACTTATATGGTAAAATCAATACCTATAATACGGTTTAGGAGTTAGACTATGAAATATAAACGCAGCGAACGGCTGGTCTACATGACCCAGCATTTAATTACGAATCCAAATAAATTGATACCCTTGACGACTTATGTCGATAAATTCAGCCAGGCTAAGTCTTCTATCAGTGAAGATATACGCATTATTAAAGATGTCCTCAATGCTGAGGGTTTAGGTGTGCTTCAAACGACGGCGGGCGCGAACGGCGGCGCGATGTTCATCCCTAAAATAAGTATAGAGCGTGCAGAGAATATTATCTCGGAATTTAAAACGGAACTCGAAGCGCGCGAGCGTCTTCTTCCGGGCGGCTACTTATACATGTCGGATATTATGGGCGATCCGAAGATGATGAATGATATCGGTGATTTGATTGCGACGATGTACGGTGAACTGGAAATTGATTCAGTCGTCACAATTGCGACAAAAGGAATTTCGCTCGCCAATGCTGTGGCGCGCAAACTGAATGTGCCGGTGGCCGTTATCCGTAAAGATAACAAAGTGACGGAAGGTTCTACAGTTTCGATAAACTACGTTTCCGGCTCAACGCGTAAAATTGAGACGATGGTGCTGTCAAAACGCACGCTTAAAGAAGGCTCCAACGTTCTTGTTGTGGATGATTTTCTCCGCGCCGGCGGTTCGATTACCGGTGTGACAAATCTGATGGAAGAATTCAACGCGACAGTGGTCGGTGTCAGCGTGCTGGTTGAAGCAAAAGAAGTTGCGAACCGCAGATTTAACGATTACACATCATTGCTTAAAGTATCAGAAATTGATGAATTTAACGAATCATTTGTAGTTGAAGAAGGAAACTGTTTAGATTACATTACAGGCAAGTAGATTTATTTTAAATTACGGAGGATGATTAAGATGCAGCCAATTAATTCTGACAAAGCACCAGCAGCAGTAGGACCATACAGCCACGGAGTGAGAACGGGGAATTTATTCTATTCTTCAGGCCAGGTGCCGCTGACATTGGAAGGGGAGATTGTTTCAGACGACGTCGCTGAGCAGGCAAGACAGGTTCTCGACAATATTGGAGCTGTACTGGAAGCGGCCGGTCTCGGCTACAGCAATATTGTAAAAACGACTATTTTTATCGCCGATATGAACGACTTTGGAGTGATTAACGAGGTTTACGCTAAGTACTTTACGGGTAAATTACCTGCAAGATCATGTGTAGAAGTTAGTCGTCTCCCATTAGATGCAAAAGTGGAGATCGAGGTCGTTGCATCTTTCGAGTAACTGTTGATTTGAGTGGGGTTCTAAGCTAGATAGGTTTTACACAGAAGATCTAAAACACAAATCTATGGAGGAACAGACACATGAAAATAACAGACGTAAGACTAAGAAAAGTCAACAATCAGGATACAAGAATGAAAGCTCTCGTTTCTGTAACATTTGATGAGTCATTTGTTATTCACGATTTACGTGTAATAGACGGTAATAACGGACTGTTCGTTGCGATGCCGAGTAAGCGTACGCCGGATGGAGAGTTCAGGGATATTGCCCACCCGATTAATTCCGGCATGCGTCAGCATGTACAGGAAGAGGTAATGCGTGTTTACGAGGAAACTGCTGACCCTGCTGAAGAAAAAGAGGAAAAGGCGAGTGAGCCGACTGTGGAATCAGACCCGGCTGATGATGAAGAAACACCGGAACACGTTGATGAAGAGACCGCCGATGGTTCAAACACTGCTAAAGAAGAAAACGTGAAAAATGAAGATTCTCCAAAAGTATCGGAAGATACTGCAGAAAATGATAAATAGATAGAGAAAGTTTAGGCCGGGCCGGTGTGGTCCGGCCTAAGTTTCGTCTTGAAAGATACCATGGACTGAAATATAATTAGAATATCGTATTATAATGGGGGTTAATTATGCAAACGAGAGTGATTATTGTTGCTGCAGGTGTCGGCAAGAGAATGAATTCAAAGAAACCGAAAGTATTGCATGAGGTCTGCGGAATTCCGATGATTACGAGAGTAATTAACACCGTGAAAACGGCGGGAATCAGTGATATCCGCGTCGTGTCAGGTTCAGGGCAGGATGCGTTTGCTGAAATTCTGCCGGAGGACGTTAAAATAACAGTCCAAAAAGAACAACTCGGCACGGCACATGCTGTTAAGCAGACAGCGCCGGAACTCAGTGAAGCTGAAGGCGAGACACTGATTATCTTCGGGGATACGCCGCTGATTTCTGCAGAAACGGTCAGAAATTTAATCGCTGACCATGAAAAAACGGGGCTGAAAGCAACAGTTTTATCAGCCTATGCAGATAATCCGACTAATTACGGCCGCGTGCTCCGTAAAGAAAACGGCACGGTCAAAGAGATACTGGAAGAAACTGAAATCACGCCTGAACAGAAAGAAATTAAAGAAGTCAGCGCAGGCGCTGCTGTTTTTAATAACCGTGAACTGTTTAAAGTGCTCGATAAAATTTCGAATGATAATCCTGAACAGGAGTATTATCTGTCTGATGCCATCGGTCTTTTGAGCAGTAAAGGTGCCCGCGTCGGTGCGTTTGTCACCCCGGATAAGAATGAAATTATTAATGTGGACAACCGTCTGCTTTTAGCACGTGCCTCAGAACTTTTAAGGCAGCGTATCAACGAGCGGCATTTGGAACAAGGTGTGACAATTATCGATCCTTCGAACACATACATCGATGAAAGTGTTAGAATTGGTATGGATACTATTATTTATCCTAACACTGTTATTAAAGGCGATACGGTAATCGGAGAAAATGCGATTATTTCGGCCAATTGTGAAATCAGCAACAGCGTAATCGGCGATAAGGCGGAAATTAAACATTCTGTAGTAACCGATGCAGAAGTCGGCAGCGGCACAACCGTCGGCCCATATGCGCAGCTGCGTCCGGGAGCGAAACTGGGAGAAGCTGTGAAGATTGGAAACTTTGTTGAAGTTAAGAAATCGGAGTTAAAAGACGGCGCGAAAGTATCGCACCTGAGCTATATCGGCGATGCGTTCATCGGCGAACGCGCAAATATCGGCTGCGGCGCGATTACTGTTAATTACGACGGGGTCAATAAGTTTAAAACGACCGTCGGAGCAGATGCTTTTATCGGCTGCAACACCAATCTTGTAGCGCCTGTATCGGTAGGAGAACGTTCTATTACAGCGGCAGGGTCGACGATTACGGACGATGTGCCTGATGACAGTTTGGCGATTGCACGAAATAAGCAGACGACAAAAGAAGGCTATTATAAAAAATAATACTTGGAGGATCAAAATGTTAGCTTCTAGTAATCAAAACAAAAATTCTAAGATGAAATTATTTACGTTGACAGGCAACGAACCATTAGCACGTGAAATTGCGGAACATATCGGTATCCCGCTTGGTAAATGTACTGTAAACCGCTTTTCGGATGAAGAAGTCCAGGTCAACGTTGAAGAAAGTGTGCGCGGCTGCGACGTATTCGTTATTCAGCCGACAAGCCAGCCGGTAAATGAAAACCTGATGGAATTGCTGATTATGCTTGATGCGCTGAAGCGCGCGTCAGCCAACACAATCAATGTTGTTATGCCGTATTACGGCTATGCCCGCCAGGACCGTAAGAGCCGTGCACGCGAACCAATTACAGCGAAGCTCGTTGCAAACATTATTGAAACTGCAGGTGCAGACCGTGTGATTTCACTTGATCTTCACGCCCCTCAAATTCAAGGGTTCTTCGATATTCCAATCGATCATCTGATGGGAGTACCGATTTTAAGTGATTACTTCCTTGAACATGAAGGTATTGACCTTGAAGAAGTAGTTATCGTTTCGCCTGACCACGGCGGAGTGACCCGTGCCCGCCGTATGGCAGACCGTTTGAAAGCTCCAATTGCAATCATCGATAAACGCCGTCCGCGCCCGAATGTGTCGGAAGTAATGAACATCGTTGGAGAAATTAACGGGAAAACCGCAATTATTATCGACGATATTATCGATACAGGCGGAACGATTAAAACAGCAGCGCAAGCCTTAGTGGACAAAGGTGCCAAAGATGTTTACGCATGCTGTACGCACCCGGTGCTGTCAGGTCCGGCAATCGAACGCATTCAGGACTCTGTAATTAAAGAGCTTGTCGTAACCAACTCCATCCAGCTGCCGGAAGAAAAGAAAATCGAGAAAATTACGGAATTGTCTGTTGGCGAACTGCTTGCTCAGGCGATTGTGAGAGTCCACGAACAGGAATCAGTGAGCATTTTATTCGACCAAACATGATAATTTAGCAGTTTTTTTACAAACTGCTGTATTTTGTGGTATTATAATGCGTGGCTATGTGTTAGGATAGGCGTTATTATAATAGACTTGTATTAGATGAAAGGTGGAAATAATTATGGCTAAATTAGCCTCAAACTCAAGAGCTGAGAAATCAAAACAGTCAGAACTTAAAGAATTACGTCAAAATGGTAAAGTGCCTGCTGTCGTATACGGTTTTGAAACAGAAAATACATCATTATCAGTAGATGAGAACGAATTTATTAAAGTAATTCGCGAAGTCGGACGTAACGGGGTTATCGACCTTGAAGTTGCTGAAGGAACTACTCAGGTAATGGTTAACGATTATCAGTTCGATGCACTTAAGAACCAAATTACTCACATCGACTTCATTGCAATCAATATGCAGACTGAAGTAACGGTAGAAGTACAAATCGTTCTAGCGGGCGAAGCACCGGGACAAAAAGAAGGCGGCGTTCTTGAACAGCCATTATTCGAAGTGTCTGTAACGGCTAAACCGGCTGATATTCCAGAAACTATCGAAGTGGATATTTCTGAACTTAACATCGGAGATTCAATTCACGTTGAAGACATCCGTTCTAAAGGTAACTTCGTGATTGAAAACGAAGATACTGATGCATTAGTAATCGTAAGTGCGCCAACTGAAGAGCCGGAAGAAGATGAAAACGCTGAAGAAGAAAGCGTGGAAGTTGAAGCAACTGCTCAGAAAAATGATCAGGCGGACGAAGAGTAATAACAAGAAAAATAACAACGGCGGTGGACTTTCCATCGCCTTTTTTAACGTTGATGAGGTGATGGAATGAAATGTTTTATCGGTCTCGGAAATCCGGGTCCAAAATATGAAAAGACACGTCACAATATCGGATTTATGGCGATAGACAGATTGAGCAGTGATACTAACATCGATCTTGATAAAACGAAGTTTAAATGTCATTACGGCACAGGTTTATTAAACGGAGAAAAAGTGATGCTCGTTAAGCCGCAGACTTTTATGAATTTATCAGGTGAAGGTGTGCGCCCGCTCATTGATTACTACAATATTGAACTTGAAGATATCGTCGTTATTTACGATGATCTGGACTTGCCGCTTGGCTGGATCCGTCTGCGTCAAAAAGGGAGCGGCGGCGGGCATAACGGCATTAAGTCACTGACGCAGCATTTCGGAAGTGAAAAATATAATCGTATCCGTCTCGGTATTGAGCGCCCGCCCGCAGGTATGCCGGTAACGAATTATGTGCTCGGTAAATTTTCTGAAGCGGACTCGAAAATACTGGACAAGGTGCTCGATGCATCCAGTGAAGCCTGCCGGAGTTTTGTTACGGCACCGTTTTTAGACGTGATGAACAAGTATAATGGTGATGTCAATGCATAAAAAAATAAGCGCTAGAATACTAAACGATGAACGCGTCAAAGGCATTTTAAATTACAAGAGTGATAAAAATCTGCTCGTCACAGGTGTAAATGATGACTTTAAACCGGTCCTGCTGAAAGAACTGACACAGAATTCAGAGGAACCTCAAGTCGTTTTTGTTGAAAACAACCATCATATGGAGAAGCTCGCCAACAGTATGATGGACGTTATGGACAATATATATACATTCCCTGTCGGCGATATTATGATTGAAAGTTTATCAAAGCAAAGCCCTGATTTTATGAAAGCAAGAATGACTGCATTATATGCGCTTGCTCATGAGAAACCAGGGCTCTTTATCGTACCTGTACACGGGCTTTTAAAACCTCTGATGCCAAAAGACAAGCTGCTGTCCTACGAAAGAACGCTGCAGCTCGGCGGCACGGTAAATTACGATGAGCTGATAGAATTTCTCGTCAGCCTGGGATATAAGCGCATGAATCAGGCTCAGAACTTTGGTGAATTTGCGGTCCGCGGCGATATCTTTGATATTTACATGCATGACTCTTTTCTCCGCCTGGAACTTTTCGATGATGAAATTGATTCGCTCCGTCTGATTGACCCTGAAACACAGCGGTCTCTTCAGAATATCGACAGCATTACGCTGGAACCATATGCAGAGTATATTGTTGAGGCGAGCGAGCGCGAAGAGCTGCTCGGTAAAATTGATGAATTATACGAACAGACCGCTGAGGGGCTTGAAGGTGTAACGAAAGAAGCTCTGGAGGAATATTATGATGTTGTGACGCATCCGGATCAGCTGGTGAACCACCTTGCGCAGTTTGCGCATCTTTTGGAAGATCACGATAAATCGCTGCTTGACTATTTAACGCCCGCTCACCGGGTGTTCGTCGATGACGTCAATGCCGTGAAAACTTCTTATGATTCGGAGTTTGAAGCAGTGCATAACTATTTCGCTTCAGTGATGGAAGCGGGACAGATGTTCACCGGGGCAGCTAATTATCTGGAGGGTCAGTACGAGCGTCTGTTAAATATTAAAGGCGTGACATATTTTAATTTATTTATGAAGAGCATGCCTGTCGCTATCGGTGAAATGATTAAAATCTCTGTTAAACCGACGGAAATCTATTATGGCCAGTATGATATTCTCGCATCGAATTTAAACGGCATGCTGGACAACGATTATTTAGTCAACATTATACTGCGCGATGAAGATGAACTGAATAAGACGAAACAGCTGTTGGAAGACTTAAAGATACCGAGCTTTATTAACGATATCCCTGAAGATTCGGGAATAGTACTGACTACAGGCAGCATGGCGACAGGATTTATTCTGCCGTATATGAGCGCTGCGATTTTAACATCGAAAGAACTGTACAATAAAGTTCAAAAGCGCAAAAAGCGTAAACAGAAAATATCTAATGCTGAAAAGATTAAATCCTACCAGGAATTAAATGTCGGGGACTACATTGTCCACGTGCATCACGGGGTCGGACGGTATCTCGGCATAGAAACGCTGCAGGTCGGCGGTATTCACAGTGATTATATGAAATTGCAGTACAAAGGGACTGATCAGCTTTACGTGCCGGTGGACCAGATGGATCTCGTGCAAAAGTATGTTGCGAGTGACGACGGTTCGCCTAAAATGCATAAACTTGGCGGCGTGGAATGGAAAAAAACGAAAGCCAAAGTTGAAGCGAACGTCAACGATATTGCTGAAGAATTAATCAGGTTGTATCAGGAACGTGCACAGTCGAAAGGTTTCCAGTTCAGTCCGGACACCGAAATGCAGGAAGCGTTTGAAGCGCGCTTCCCGTATGAACCGACGCCGGATCAGCTGGCAAGCGTGCATGAGATTAAGAAGGATATGGAAGATCCGAAACCGATGGACCGCCTCTTATGCGGCGATGTCGGCTACGGTAAAACTGAAGTCGCAATCAGAGCTGCTTTTAAAGCGGTGCAGGATGGCAAACAGGTGGCATTTTTAGTGCCGACGACGATACTTGCCGCCCAGCACTTCGAAAGTCTGATTGAGCGGATTGAAGATTATCCTGTCAATGTTGCGATGATGTCGCGCTTCAGGACGGCAAAGGAAAACCGTGAAACAGCAGAGGGCTTAAAAGAAGGCCGCATTGATATCGTAGTCGGCACGCACAAAATACTCGGCAAATCGATTGAGTATAAAGATCTCGGCCTTTTAATTGTCGATGAAGAACAGCGTTTCGGCGTCAAACACAAAGAAGCAATTAAACAGATGAAAAATAATGTCGATGTGCTGACTTTAACTGCGACGCCGATTCCGAGAACTCTCCATATGAGTCTGACGGGCGTTCGGGATTTATCAGTAATAGAAACGCCGCCTGAAAACAGGTTTCCGGTGCAGACTTATGTTTTGGAATATAACGGGAATTTTGTTAAGGAAGCAATTGAACGGGAACTTGCGAGAGGTGGCCAGGTGTTTTATCTGCACAACAGAGTCGACACAATTTATAACAAGCAGGCGCACGTTGAAATGCTGGTGCCGGATGCATCGGTCGGTGTTATGCATGCCAAGATGACGGAGAAGCAGATCGAAGAAACGATGCTCGATTTTGTCAATGGTGAATTTGATGTTTTAGTCACAACGACGATTATTGAAACCGGTGTGGATGTGCCGAATGCCAATACGCTGATTATTGAAGATGCCGACCGCTTCGGCTTAAGCCAGCTGTACCAGTTGCGCGGCCGGGTCGGCCGTAGCAACAGAATCAGCTATGCATATCTCTTCCATCAGCCGAATAAAGTGCTGACGGAAGTGGCGGAAAAACGTCTCGAAGCCATTAAGGAATATACAGAACTCGGCAGCGGTTTTAAGATTGCTATGCGCGATTTGAATATCCGCGGCGCCGGTAACCTGCTCGGTAAGAACCAGTCAGGATTTATCGATTCGGTTGGTTATGAGATGTACAGCGACATGCTTGAAAGTGCAGTCCAGGAAAAACAGGGGATTGAACAGGAAGAAGAACCGGTCAATATTCCGATTAATATTGAAGCGGATGCCTATATTCCAGCGACTTACATTACACATGAACAGTCGAAAATAGATATTTACAAACGTTTAAGAAAAGCGAATTCACTGGCGGATATCCAGGATATTGAAGATGAGCTTATTGACCGTTTCGGTGAATACCCTGAAGAAGTCGTGAATTTAATCGAACTCGTAAAAGTGAAGGTTTACGCGCTTATGTTCGGTATTTACAAAGTGTCGGAAGATGCGCGGCATTATTATCTGAACGTTTCAAAAGCCGCGACGGAAGAAATCAGCGGCGAGAAACTGTTCCAGGATACACAGGATTACAGCAGAATATTGAAAATTTCAGTTAAAGACGGGGAAATCCGTTTAACGATCCGTTCTAAAAATATTAAGGAACTCGTTAATATTATGAGCGCAATACAGGACAGCAGAATGGAGGCAGTCAGATGAACACGATAAGAATTATCGGGCTCGGCACATCGGACACCGATAAGATGCCGCTCGGCGTTTACAAAGAGCTGAAAGCCGCCGGGAAAATATATGTGCGCACGCTGGACCATCCCGCAGTAAAGATGCTGGAGGATGAAGGGTCCGAAGTTATAAGCTTTGATTCTTACTATGAACAAAATGATACTTTCGAAGACACCTACGAACGCATTACAAACACCCTGCTGAAAGCAGCTGAAGCAGAAGATGTACTCTACGCAGTGCCGGGTCATCCGATGGTCTATGAAACAACGACGGAACGTCTTTTGGAGGCCGGTAAAACTGGCATAGTCCATGTGGAGCTTGCAGGCGGACAGAGTTTTATCGATGATGTGATTACAGCGCTTAAAATACCGGTGAATGAAAACTTCCAGCTGCTGGACGGGACGGCGCTCGATGTACAGGACCTTGATTACAGAAAACATACACTCATTACTCAGGTCTACGATCAGCTGTCTGTCAGCGAGGTGAAGGTCACGCTGCTCGAGTATTATAATTATGATGCTCCGGTATTTCTAGTGGACAAGGCCGGCAGTATCGATGAAAAAATTATCGAGAGCACAATTGCAGAGATAGACTTTCATGTGCCGGACTCCAATCTCCTGTGCATGTTTGTGCCGAGAGCGGCCGGGGAACAGTACGATAACAAGTCGCTCGGGCATATGATTAACATTTTTGACAAACTCGTCGGTGAAGACGGCTGTCCGTGGGATAAGGTGCAGACTCATGCATCGCTTGAACGGTATTTGCTTGAGGAGTCATATGAAGTTATTGAAGCCATTGAGAAAGAAGACGATGACGGTCTGGTTGAAGAACTTGGAGATATTCTTCTGCAGGTAGCACTTCATGCCGCCATCGGCAAGAAAGACGGCTACTTTGACTTTTATGACATACTTGCTTCGCTGAATAAAAAAGTAGTGCACCGTCACCCGCATGTCTTCAGCGATGAAACAGTTGAAAATATGGATGACTTAAATAAAGTCTGGACGAAAGCTAAAGAAGCGGAAGGCAAGAAGCCGAAAGTGAAGCATGAAAAAGAATATGCTGAAGCGATGCTGAAGTGGATGAAAGAAACAATTCACAAAGATATACCGCTGCATGACATTATTACAGAGGATGATGATTATGAGACTCGATAAATTTCTAAAAGTATCAAGAATCATTAAACGCCGCACGCTTGCAAAGGAAATCAGCAGCGAAGGGCGCATTGAAGTAAACGGGCGGCCCGCCAAAGCAAGTACAGCACTTGCAGTGGGGGATACGCTTAAAATCCGTTTTGGCCGCAGTATTGTGACGTATGAAATACTGGAACTGAACGAGAAAGCGAAAAAAGATGAAACAGACCGGATGTATAAAGTTCTAAATGAAGAGAAAATTGAAAAAGAATCAGATTTTTAATAGATTGTCACGTATTTTTCCTGTATCTTGTATATAATAGATAGTGAATACAAGATAAAGATTGGATGTGACAAGATGAGCAATAAGGTAGTCAGACTCCTGAATAACTATACGAAAAAACGGGATAGCGAAAAGAAGCGGTTAGCGAGTGAATCGCGTGTTTCACGCCGCCGTACTATGTTTTTTGGAAGTATTCTTCTCGGGATTGCCATCGTACTTCTGCTCGTTGCATTCAATCAGAAACAGGCAAATGAAGAACTGTACAGTGAAGTACTGGCAACGACTGAAGTGCTGGAAGATAAAAACAAGCAGCATTCCGATCTCGAACAGCAGATCAGGCAGCTTAATGATGATAATTACATCCTGCGTATCGCACGCAGCGAGTTCTTTTTATCCGAAGAAGGGGAATTGATATTTAACCTGCCGGATCAAGAGGGAGAAGAACAGGAGCAGGCTGAAGAATAATCATTGCTTATATAATGATTATTCTTTTATTTAATGGTAATATAGGAATGTATAATGATTTTGGGAGGATATTAAATAAACATGTCAGTTGAAGCGGGCAGTAAAGTTATCGGCAAAGTTACAGGAATCAAACCATTTGGTGCGTTTGTTCAGTTGCCAGGGGGAAATACAGGGTTAGTTCACATCAGTGAAGTAGCTGATAAGTACGTAGAGGACATCAACGAACATTTAAAAGTCGGTGACGAAATCGAAGTTAAAGTGCTAACGATAGGTGACGATAACAAGATAAGCTTATCTATTAAAAAAGCACAGGATAAACCAAAACCGAAACCGCGTGCAAAAACACCGTCTCCGGAAGACTTTGAGAAGAAATTATCAGGTTTCTTAAAAGACAGTGAAGAAAGAATGTCTACAATTAAAAGACAAGCAGAATCGCGCCGCGGCGGAAGAGGACGTAAATAATTATATTAAGAGGCCGGAGCAATTCGCTCTAGCCTTTTTCTTATTTATTGAGAGTGGGGAGACGGTGAATGATGAGCTTGACAATCAATACTGCATGGAACCCGGATGACAATATCGCTCTGGCCTTGTCCGGCGGCATAGATTCCATGGTGCTGTATCATCTTCTGACCCGGGAATATAAACATACATACAAAACGCTCACTGTCCTGCATGTCAATCATAATGTGAGAACGGCATCAAAAGAAGAAGCGGAATATATAGAAAAGATGACACGCGAGGACGGTATCCGTTCAGAAATTGCAGTACTGAACTTTACGGAGGGTTTTTCTCAAGGTGAGGGCAGAATCAAACGATATGAATTTTTCGACGCTGTAATGAAAGAATTAAATATTCAGCACCTGCTGATGGGGCATCACAAAGATGATCAGTATGAAACGGTGCTGCAGCAGCTTTTGACCGGGCGTCATCTTTATGGAAATCTCGGGATTCCGGATATAAAGGATAAAGGGGCTTACACGATTGTCCGCCCCTTTAGAGAGGTAACGAAAGAGCAGATTCAGTCTTACCAGACATTCAATAAGGTGATCTATTTTGAAGATGCGAGCAATGCAGCTGATGACTATACACGAAACTATGTGAGACATCACATTATTCCGGAAATAAAACAAGCGGCTTCCCTTGATATAGAACAGCTGTCTTACGTCCGTGAAGATATAAATGAGCTCAGTGATTTCGCTTATGATTATGCGGAACAATTCGTCAGCAGGTACAGCGGCAGGCTGCCGCGGAGCAAATATTTAGAACACAGCAGCATTATCAGGAGATATATTCTTACTGTACTGCTGAACAGCGTGTCTGTGCGTCTCGGCAGGCCGGCTCTGGAAACGCTCGATAATCTGCTGCAGTCGAAGACGGCGCAAAGTGTATTCGATGCGGGGAGCAGCGCGGTTCATATCGAATATGAATATTTCCGCGCGGCGCCGGTGAAAGAACTGCCGGCGGATTCCTGTTTATCTATTGAGGATAACGGCGAGTTTATTTATAATGATTATCATGTATCTGTGAATCTGCCGGCGTCGGAACTGCCGCTGACGTTACGGATAAAAGCTGACGGCGACAGAGTACATATTAAGAATGTAGGTACAAAAAAAGTCAGCCGGCTGTTTATCGATAAAAAAGTTCCGGCCGGCGAACGGCTGAAAATGCCTGTCGCAGTCAATTCACACGGTATTATTATTGCAGTTGGAACAATTTATAATATAATTGAACCATCTGAAAACAGACTATTAAAGATTACGAAGGAGTTTAATAATGACAATTCAAAATGATATAAGCGAGATTGTGTTATCGGTTGATGATATAGAAGCAATCAACCAGCGTCTCGGCGAGCGCATTACTAAAGATTACGAAGGCAAGGCTCCTGTGTTTGTAGGTCTCCTGAAAGGTTCTATTATGTTTATGGCAGACTTAATTAAACATATCGATACACATATGGAAATTGATTTTATGGATGTTTCGAGCTATGTCGGCACTAAATCAACAGGTGAAGTTAAAATTCTGAAAGACTTGTCTACATCAGTGGAAGGCAGACATATTATTATCGTCGAAGACATCGTAGAGACAGGCACAACTTTAAACTCTATCATTGAATTTTTAACGTACAGAAAAGCCGCATCGATTGAAATTGTGACGCTGCTCGACAAACCGGTTCCTGAAAGAAAACTGAATGTCGAAGTGAAATACATCGGCACTAAAATTCCGGATGGTTTCGTCGTCGGATACGGACTTGATTTTGAGCAGCAGTACCGCAATCTTCCGTATATCGGATTATTAAAACCTGAATTTTACAGTTAAATCATATGAGTGGAAGTTAAAGGATATTTTTGTTACTATTTTTTGTAATGCATTAGAAATGGAGGATTACGGATGCCGAAAAATACTGGCCGTAACATATTACTTATCGCCATTCTAACAGTTGTTATGTTTGGTATTTTCCAACGCTTTAACGGCGCCGGCCAAGCAGAAGAAGAGCTGCAGTATAACGAGTTCTTAGATGCGCTGGAAGCCGGAGAAGTTGCTGAATTAACGATTCAGCCAGAGAATAATGTTTATTTAATTACAGGTCGGTTAGCCGACCAGAACGAACAGGAGTCATTTACTTCTGTAGTTCCATATAACAGTGTTGATGATCTGGATCAGATTACGGATACAGCCCGCAGTCAGGATGGTCTGTCATTAACAGTAGCGCCGGAAGAAGAACCGAGCCCTTGGACGAGTATGCTGATTACTTTCATTCCATTACTGCTTATTTTCTTCCTCTTCATCTTCCTCATGAGCCAGGCTCAAGGCGGCGGTGGAGGCGGCGGCGGCAAAATGATGAACTTCGGCAAGAGTAAAGCGAAGCTTCATGAAAAAGGCAAAAAATCAGATGTACACTTTGATGATGTCGCCGGTGCCGATGAAGAAAAAGCCGAACTTGTGGAAGTTGTAGACTTCTTAAAAGATCCGCGCAGATTTGACAGAATTGGTGCCCGTATTCCTAAAGGTGTCCTTTTAGTGGGGCCTCCAGGTACAGGTAAAACACTTATCGCACGTGCAGTTGCAGGTGAAGCAGGTGTGCCGTTCTTCTCAATCAGCGGTTCGGACTTCGTCGAGATGTTCGTCGGGGTCGGAGCTTCACGTGTACGTGATTTATTTGAAAACGCTAAGAAAAATGCACCTTGTATTATCTTTATCGATGAGATTGACGCTGTAGGACGTCAGCGCGGTGCAGGTGTCGGCGGCGGCCATGATGAGCGTGAGCAGACACTTAACCAGCTGCTTGTTGAAATGGATGGATTTGCAGAAAACGAAGGCGTTATTATGATTGCAGCGACTAACCGTCCTGACATTCTTGACCCTGCTCTCTTGCGTCCAGGACGTTTTGACAGACAGATTCAGGTTGGCCGTCCAGATGTTAAAGGCCGTGAAGCGGTACTTAAAGTACACGCACGCAATAAGCCTCTGGATGAAACAGTCGACCTCGCGGCACTTGCCCAGCGTACGCCAGGCTTCTCGGGTGCAGACCTTGAGAACCTGTTAAACGAAGCAGCCCTTGTTGCTGCCCGTTCAGGCAAGAAGAAAATTGATATGCGGGATGTAGACGAAGCTTCAGACCGTGTTATTGCAGGGCCGGCTAAGAAGAGCCGTGTCATGAGTAAGAAAGAACGAAATATAGTCGCTTATCACGAAGCGGGCCACACAATTATTGGTATGGTTCTGGATGATGCGGAGACAGTGCACAAAGTTACAATCGTTCCGCGCGGCCAGGCTGGCGGTTATGCGGTAATGCTTCCTAAAGAAGACCGTTACTTCATGACGAAGCCTGAGCTCGAAGATAAAATCGTCGGTCTGCTCGGAGGCCGTGTTTCTGAAGAAATCACCTTCGGTGAAGTTTCTACAGGAGCGCATAATGACTTCCAGAGAACGACAGGCATTGCACGCAGTATGGTTACCGAATACGGCATGAGTGACAGACTCGGACCAATACAGTTCGGTGAATCAAACGGTCAGGTATTCTTAGGTAAAGAAATGTCGAATGATGCAAATTATTCAGACAGCATCGCCTACGAAATTGACCAGGAAATGCAAAATATTGTGAAGACACAATACGAGCGCTGCCGTCAGATACTGACTGAACATCAGGAACAGCTCAACTTAATCGCTGAAACACTCCTTGAAATTGAAACTCTCGACAGAGAACAAATTGAAGGATTATTCTACCACGGTAAATTACCGGAACGCAGTTTCGATAATGAACCGGAAGAAGACGAAACAGTCAGCGATTCACTGGATAACGATAAAGCTGGTGCTTCATATGAAGAAGTTAAAGATAAGATGGACAGTGAAGACACTGCTGAAGAAAACAAGCAGGAAGAACCTGAAGAACGTCCGGATATGGTGGAACCGCCAAAACCGGAGGGAGACACTGAAGATCCTTCAGTGGACAGAAACAATGATGAAAGAAACAACAGATAGAAGACTGAGCTGCCTTTCCGGCAGCTCTTTTTTATGGCGTCAGGCAATGAAATTGACTATCTTTGACGTTTGATTTATTATGCATGATAGTGAACTTGGTTTATCATATAAAATGAAAAGAATTTCCAGTTGGAGGAATATATAATGAGTGATTATTTAATTAGAGGTTTAGGACTGAATGATGAAGTAAGAATATTTGCTGTCGATACGACAGAAACTATAAATGAAGCAGTACGCCGTCATGGTGCACTGCCGACAGCAGCAGCGGCACTTGGCCGTTCAATGACTGCAGGCGTCATCATGGGCGCTATGCTTAAAGGCGATGACAAGGCGACGATTACTATCGAAGGCGGCGGACCGGTTGGCGCTATCGTAGTAGACAGTGATGCACACGGACATGTGAGAGGATATCTCGGCAATCCGGAAGTGCACTTTGACTTAAACGACCAGGGCAAACTTGATGTGAGACGTGCTGTCGGAACTGAAGGATACCTGCGTGTAGCGAAAGATATCGGTCTAAAAGATAACTTTGTCGGTTCTGTAGAATTAATTTCAGGTGAACTCGGCGAAGACTTCTCGTACTACTTCTATGCAAGTGAACAGGTGCCTTCAATCGTTGCACTGGGTGTTTTAGTTAATCCTGATAACACAATTCAGGCTGCGGGCGGCTTTGTGATTCAGGTGTTGCCGTCAGCAAGCGATGAAACAATAGAATGGCTGAATGAGCGTGCGAAAACTATGACGCCGGTCTCTAAACTGCTTGCAAAAGGTTTATCGCCTGAACAGGTCATCGACGAAGCAATTGGTGCAGATAATTGGAGATCGCTTGATAACATGCCGGTCAGCTTTGAATGCAGCTGTTCGAAAGAGCGCTTCATTAATGCAATCAGCGCATTGGATCCGAAAGACATTATGACGATGATTAAAGAAGATGGCGGCGCGGAAGCGGATTGTCATTTCTGCCGCAACAAAGAATGGATTACAAAAGAAGAACTGCAGGAACTTATCACCCGCTAATTGTTTGAAAGCCGGCGGTTTTAATGGTATATTATTCATAGTTATTAACTAGGGATAGGAGTGTTTCTTGTGAACAGCGTATTCAATAACATTTCAGAAGCAATCGGCAATACACCGCTGGTAAAGTTAAACCAGCTGACTGATGAAAACAGTGCAGATGTTTATGTAAAAGTAGAGTTTATGAACCCGGGCAGTTCGGTTAAAGACCGCATTGCCTTAGCGATGATTGAAAAAGCAGAAGCAACAGGTGAATTAACTGCTGACATGACAATCGTTGAACCGACGAGCGGAAATACCGGTATCGGTCTTGCTATGGTAGCGGCATCAAAAGGTTATAAAGCAATTTTAGTGATGCCTGATACGATGAGCAAAGAGCGCCGCAATCTGCTGCGTGCCTATGGTGCAGAACTTGTTCTGACTCCGGGAGCAGACGGTATGAAAGGCGCAATTAAAAAAGCAACGGAACTTGCAGAAAAAGACAGTTACTTTATGCCTCAGCAGTTTGAGAATCCTGCCAACCCTGAAATTCACGCTAAAACAACAGGTAAAGAATTAGTTGAACAGGCGAATTCAGCAGGCTTTGCAATCGATGCGTTTATTTCGGGCATCGGTACGGGCGGAACAATCAGCGGTGCCGGCAAAGTACTGAAAGAAAACTTCGAAAATGTTAAAGTTGTTGCGGTTGAACCGACGGATTCAGCGGTCTTAAGCGGGAAAGAACCAGGACCTCATAAAATCCAGGGTATCGGTGCAGGATTCATTCCTAAGACATTAGATACTGATATCTATGATGAAATTATCGCAATTGAAAATGAAGAATCGATGGATACAGCGAGAGAACTTGCTAAAAAAGAAGGTATCCTCGGCGGTATTTCTTCAGGTGCTGCAGTTAAAGCGGGTCTCAAAGTCGCAAAAGAACTCGGCAAAGGTAAAAACGTGGTTGTTGTGCTGCCGTCAAATGGCGAAAGATATTTATCAACACCATTATTTAACTTCGAAGACTAATTTAAATAGAAAAACTCCGTCTGCTCTGCAGGCGGAGTTTTTTGGTGTGCTGTATATTTTATCCCGGAAATATTTGAAGGAATAATCATCTTTAAACATGTTATAATATGACTATTCAATTTATGTAAAAGCAGAGGTAGATTTTAATGGAAAGACTGAAAGTAATGGGTATTTTAAACACCACACCGGATTCCTTCAGCGACGGCGGCAAGTACAATTCTGTCGAAGCGGCTGTGAAGCGCGCTCTGGAAATGGTTGAAGAAGGCGCTGATATTATTGACGTCGGCGGATATTCAACGCGTCCGGGCTATACTGAAATTACTGCAGAAGAAGAAATTGAACGTACGGCCCCAGTGGTGAAGGCGCTCAGAGAAGCAGGAATAACTGCGGATATTTCAGTCGATACGTTCAGAAGCGATGTGGCACGCGCTGTACTGGAAGCGGGTGCGACGATGATTAATGATCAATGGCGGGGTATTTACGATGAAAAAATACTCGATGTAGTCGCAGAGTTTGATGTGCCGATTTTTCTAATGCATAATAATGACCACAGCACTTATAAAAACGTGACTGAAGATATGATCAGAGAGCTTAAAGAATCCGCTGAACTCGCTTTAAAACACGGTGTTAAAAAAGAAAACATCTGGCTTGACCCGGGCATCGGTTTTGTTAAATCGAGAGAAGAAGAAATAGAAGTGATGCAGAATCTTGACCGGCTTACAGCTGAAGGTTATCCGGTGCTCCTTGCAACAAGCAGAAAGCGTATGGTCAAAGAGCTGATTGGCGGAGAAACAAATGCTGATGATCGTGATGCAGGCACACTTGCGACGACGATTATCGGTATTGACGCGGGTGTCAAGGCAGTCAGAGTTCATAACGTGAAAATGAACCGCCAGGCGGCAGATGTCTATATGAAACTTAAAGGTGATTACAATGGATAAAATTCATATTAATGGAATTAAAATATACGCGTATCACGGTGCCATTCAGGAAGAACGGGTACTCGGACAGTATTTTATTACGGATCTTGTCCTTCACACTGATTTAACAGCAGCATCTAAGACAGATGATTTGTCTGCTACTGTACATTACGGCGAAGTATATAATATAGTGGAAGAGATTGTAAAAGGTGAACCGGTGAGTCTGCTTGAACGCCTCGCTGGTAAAATCAATACGGAATTATTTGACCGGTATGATAAAATAATAGAGATAGAAACAACTATAACTAAACCTAATCCACCAATAGATGGAAATTATGACAGCGTGGCAATCACGCTGCACGGAAAGCGGGAAACATCATGGCAATAGCTTATCTCGGACTCGGAAGCAATATCGGTGACAGAGAAGGAAGTCTGAAAAATGCAATCGCTAAATTATCCGAAGTGCAGGGGATAGAAGTAACGAAAATTTCATCGCAGTATGAAACGAAACCTTACGGCAAAACAGATCAGCCTGACTTTATGAACATGGCAATAGAAGTGGACACGAATTTAACGCCGCTTGATCTTCTGGAAACGGTGCTTGGAGTCGAACATGAGCTCGGCCGAGTCAGAAACGAAGTGTGGGGACCGCGCAGCATCGATATCGATGTACTCCTTTACGAAGATCTCGAACTGCAGCTGACAGACTTAAAAGTGCCCCACCCGGAAATGCACTTGCGTTCGTTCGTCATCGATCCGCTGAACGAGATTGCGCCGAAAAGAGAACATCCGACCTTGCATATGACGGTAGAAAAAATTAAAGATAAATTAGATAAAAGTCAATCAGCCGAGTGACTTTAATATAAATATTATTACAACATATATAGGAGTGGAATATAGTGAGTGAAGAACTGAACGACCAGCTGGCTGTCCGCCGCGAAAAAATGCAGCAATTAAAAAACCAGGGAATGGATCCTTTTGGTAAACGCTTCGAACGTCTAGCATATACAGAAGAACTTATTGCCCACTGGGATGAGTTTTCAAAAGAAGAGCTTGCGGAAAAAGAAAATGAATCAGTCACAGCCATTGCCGGCCGTATTATGACTAAGCGCGGGAAAGGTAAAGCGGGCTTTGCGCACGTCCAGGACATTACCGGACAAATTCAAATCTACGTCAGAAAAGACCAGATTGGAGACGAAGCATTTGAAGTCTGGAATCAGGCAGACCTTGGTGATTTTGTTGGTGTTAAAGGTCCGATGTTTAAAACAAACACTGGTGAATTGTCGATTAAACCGACTGAATTTACGCTGCTTACAAAAGCACTCCGCCCGCTGCCGGACAAATATCACGGTTTGAAAGACGTTGAAGAACGCTATCGTAAACGCTACCTCGACCTGATTACGAGCAAGGATTCGAGAGACACATTTATTAAACGCAGTAAAATTATTCAGGAAATGCGCAACTACCTCGACAGCATCGGTTTCCTGGAAGTTGAAACTCCAATGATGCATTCAATCGCAGGAGGGGCCCAGGCACGTCCGTTTATCACTCACCATAATGCGCTCGACAGAGACTTATTCATGCGCATCGCACTGGAGCTGCACTTAAAACGTCTCGTTATCGGCGGGATTGAAAAAGTGTATGAAATCGGCCGTGTATTCAGAAACGAAGGTGTTTCGACACGCCACAATCCTGAATTTACAATGATGGAATTATATGAGGCATACGCTGACTATAAAGACATTATGAAATTAACTGAAGAAATGATCGCTTACATTGCCGAAAAAGTAAACGGTACGATGAAAGTGACATATGACGGCGAAGAAATCGACTTAACGCCTGAGTGGAAACGCGTGCATATGGTGGATATCGTCAATGAATATACCGGCGTAAACTTCTATGACATCACAACAGTCGAAGAAGCGAGAGCGGCGGCTAAAGAGCATAATGTGGAAATTGATGACAAGATGCTTTACGGCCACATTCTGAATGAATTCTTCGAACAGAAAGTAGAAGAAGAATTAGTGCAGCCGACTTTCGTTTACGGCCACCCGGTTGAGATTTCTCCGCTGGCTAAGAAAAACGATGAAGACCCGCGTTTCACAGACCGTTTCGAGCTGTTTATCGTCCGCCGCGAACACGCGAATGCATTTACGGAGCTCAATGATCCGATCGATCAGAGAGAACGATTTGAATCGCAGGTTGCAGAACGCGACGCAGGAAATGATGAAGCGCATGAAATGGATGAAGACTATCTGGAAGCAATGGAATACGGTCTGCCGCCAACAGGCGGACTCGGTATCGGTATCGACCGCTTAGTTATGCTGTTGACGGATTCAGCATCTATTAGAGATGTTCTGTTATTCCCGTCGATGCGCGACAGATAATATATATTTATGGAAACACCGCTCTCCCTACAGGATTGCGGTGTTTTTTTGCTTTATTGTGCGGAATATTTAGCAGTTTTACTATTTTTGTATCTCGTTGGATTTTTGAGAGACAACCTTTTATTTTCGCCTATTATATAAGGAGAGAAAACTTATTTTAGGAGGAGATGGAATGTTTTTAAACAAGCGTCTTATGTCACCGGAATTTTTATACTATAAAGCGCTGGAAAAGAGAACGGAATTAGATTTTGAAGAAAGACGTAATTTGTATAACATTCAGAAAGGTTTTGACGGAGAATGTCTGTACGATAAAATACTCGATGAAATTGGACATGAAAGTGTTTATATTTTAAGAAATCTGTATTTAAAAGCAGGAAAGTCGATTACACAGTTTGACAGTATTGTTATCAGCATGGACCGTGTAGCAGTTAATGAAATTAAAAACTATTCCGGAGATTACCATTATGAAAATAACACCTGGTATCGCAATGGTAAACAGCTGAAAGATAATGCGCATATCCAGCTGAGCCGGGCCAAAGGCAAAATTATTCAGCTGAGAGATGAAGCGGGTTTACATTTTAATGTGGAAGGCGCTGTAATATTTACAGGAGACGACTTTAGATTAACTACCGAAAGCGATTATATTTGGAGCGAAACAGTTATTCGGAACCAGTTGAGAAATTACTTCAGGCAATTTAAAGACGACCGTATCAGTGACAAAGCTAAAAGTATCGTGAGACACATTAAAAATGCGATAGCAGAAAATCCTTATTTTGAAGAAAAAGCGGACCTTTCAAGACTGCAGCGCGGTTTATACTGCGGTAAATGCGAAAGCTTTGACTTGAGAAAGGGACGTTTCCAATTCGCATGCGCATCGTGCGGGGCTATCGAGAGCAATGAAACACATCTGCTCCGCGCGATGAGCGATCATAAGTTTTTGTTTTACAATCAGCCTATAACTAAACAGTCGATACTCCATTTAATTGACAATCAAATTTCAGAAGATGTTGTTTATCGTTTTCTTAAAAAGTATTGTCATACTAATTTGATGGGTAAAAAGACGACATATACCTTTAAATATTATGATTGGGAGGAGCCGATTGCAGAAATAAAACAGAATCAGCGGTATAAGGATAAAATTGAATCGTGAAGTACCTGATTTGGCCGCTTGCTCCGCAATGAGCCACAATCATTGCGGAGTATATAATAATCTTCCTGACTATACCGCATTTTATTAATTTTCTGTAAAAATCTATTGACATTTTTACGTAAAATCTATATAATATATATTAGTTTGATTCTGCTTCAGGAGAATTAGCTCAGCTGGGAGAGCATCTGCCTTACAAGCAGAGGGTCGGCGGTTCGAACCCGTCATTCTCCACCATTCAAAACTTAATTTTATACTTATTACATGCGGAAGTAGTTCAGTGATAGAACATCACCTTGCCAAGGTGGGGGTCGCGGGTTTGAATCCCGTCTTCCGCTCCATTTTTTGTTTATACATAAGGGCCTATAGCTCAGTTGGTTAGAGCGCACGCCTGATAAGCGTGAGGTCGGTGGTTCGAGTCCACCTAGGCCCACTTACAATAGATAATCACTTTCGGCTATAGCAGCCGAAAGTGATTTTTTGTTTTATCCGTAAATTCTCCACAAAAAAGCTGCACCAGGTTTAACTTGTGCAGCTAAGGGCAATTCTATTTTATATGTCCTTTTTCTATAAGAGCTTTACGGATTTCAAGCATTGCAGTATATGTTGCAAGCATATGGATCTGTGTTGTCGGTGCATTTTCAATTGACTTAATTACACTCTCAAGGCTGCCTGCCGCATCGATATTTTCTCTTTCGAAGCCAGCTGTAACAAGACGGTCAGTCATTGTATCAACTGCGATACCTCCGGTAATAATCTTCTCGATATCGAGATCGGCCAGCGATTCAAAGTTTGTATCTTCAAGCCATTTCAGATCGACGCCGTCCGCAGGACGGTTGTTAAGCAGGGCGACAAGCGTAAACGGCTCTTTTTCAAGTTTAACAAGATTCAGCACCTGATTGAGTCCGACAGGGTTTTTCACGACGTTAAGGATAATCTTTTTATCATAGGCGATAATGACTTCCTGACGGCCGAAAACGCGCTCGTTCGTCAGAAATGCATCTTTAATATCCGGCGGTGATACATCGAAGAATCTGCCGGCGCTGTATGCAGCGAGAGCATTGTAGATATTGTAGATTCCTGCATTGTGCAGCGTGTACGTATCATTATCCAGCTGGAATGTTGAATGTGTAACATTCAATTCCTGTACACTTGTGACTTTGTAATCGAGTTCGGGACGTTTGAAACCGCATGACGGGCAGTAGTAGTCACCGAGGTTGGCATACGTGTAATGATGGTACTCTAAAGTGTGGCTGCATTTCGGACATTGCGCATCTTCTTTAGTTTTGTCGCCTGATTCGATATCTGTGTCAAATCCGAAGAACTTCTGCGGATTAGGCAGGGTCTGCGAGTTGAACAGAGGCAGATCACCGTTAGCAATAATAGCTGCATCCGGCACTTCGCGGGCTGCATCGGTCAGCAGGTCATATATTTTACCTGTCGTGCCGTAACGGTCGAGCTGATCGCTGAAGATATTCGTATGTACAAATAATTTAGGCTGAAGTTCTGAAACGACATTTTTTAAAGATCCTTCGTCTACCTCGAGAACCGCAATGGCACCTTTTGTAGAACGGGGCGCATTCAGAAAAGCGCCGACAATGCCCTGCTTCATATTAGAACCTGTACGATTGGTAATTATGTTTTTGTATTTTTTAGACAGCACATTTGTTGTCAGAGTTGTCGTCAAAGTTTTGCCGTTTGTTCCTGTAATCACGATAACATCGTAATTTTTTGCGAGGTTGCGAAGCAGGTTTTTATCGATGGAAAGAGCGATTTTACCGGGCAGACTGCTGCCTCCGTTTGTAAACTTTGTCAGTAAATAACGAGTAATTTTACCTGCGTTCTTAGCTATAGTGGACTTGAGTGACATTCATATACGCTCCTTTAACTTTAGACTTCGGGTATCAATTATAACATTCCGTATTATTAGGTACTATAATTTTTTGAAAAGGGTTATAATAAACAATATTAATCACTGAGGAGAGTAAACATGTTAGATTTCTTTATGAGTCTGGAAGCATGGCAGCAGGCGTTGCTCGCCACTTTATTTACGTGGAGCATGACGGGTCTCGGTGCAGCAATTGTATTCCTGACAAAAGGTGTAAGTGAAAACTTTTTAAATATAACACTCGGCTTTGCCGGGGGTATTATGATAGCGGCGAGCTTCTGGTCGCTCCTTGCTCCGGCTATTGAAGCAAGCGCTGATAATCCGATTGGAGAATGGTTCCCGGCCTTGGTCGGCGTTCTCGGCGGAGCGCTGTTTATATACTTATTCGATAAACTGATACCTCACCGTCACCGCGGTGATGACATGGCGGAAGGATTGCCTTATAAAACTTCGAGACGCAGTACGCTGCTTATTACTTCGCTCACACTGCACAACATCCCGGAAGGGCTGTCTATCGGTATTTTGTTCGGTGCAGCAGGTTTAAGTGACGATCCGGTTATGGTGCTGAGCGCATTGACATTGGCAATCGGTATCGGACTGCAGAATATCCCGGAAGGGACTGCGGTGTCCATGCCTCTCAGAGGAGATGGAGCAAGCAGAAGACGGGCGTTTTTCTGGGGCTGGATGTCCGCGATTGTCGAACCGATGGCTGCACTGGTTGGTGTACTTTTAATCGGTTTCATGGAACCTGTGCTGCCTTATGCACTTGCTGCAGGTGCCGGAGCGATGATATTTGTCGTCGTCGAAGAAGTTATCCCGAGTACGCAGAAAAATGGTCATTCCGATGTGGCAGTATTTGCCTTTATGATCGGTTTTGTGATTATGATGGTGCTGGATGTCGCTTTAGGATAGAAAAAAACTCCGGAGGATTTGTCCTCCGGAGTTTTTTTATTAATAATTTAAAATTTTAGTAGAAGAATCCGATCATTACAGAACTCAGGATTGATACAAGAGTTGCACCGTAAACTAGTTTAAGACCGAATTTCGCCACTTTGTCTCCGCTTTCGTTGTGAAGACCTTTTACAGAACCGGCAATAATACCGATACTTCCGAAGTTAGCGAATGATATCAGGAATACTGAAAGCATTGCCTGTGTTTTCTCGGATAATGTTTCTGCCAGCGGAACGAATTCCAGAATAGCTACGAATTCATTTGTAATAAGTTTTGTCGCCATCAGTGAACCGGCAGTCTGAGCTTCCGCCCATGGAATACCCATCATGAATGCTATCGGCATGAAGATATAGCCGAGAATGTCCTGGAATGATAAGTTAGAACCCGGAATTAACAGGAACAGATTGTTTAACAGACCAATCAGGGCGATAAACCCGATAAGCATTGCACCTACGACAAGAACAATTTTTCCGCCGTCGATGATATAGTCTCCAAGAACCTGGAAGAAAGATTTTCCTTTTTCCGGGTTTGTTGAAATTTCAACATCGCCGTCAACGACTTCTTCTTCGTAAGGGTTGATGATATGCACGATGATGTAAACTCCGAACAGATTCAGTACAATAGCAATAATAACGTATTGCGGATCAAGCATTGTAAAGAATGCGCCGACGATTGACAGTGAGATTGAACTCATTGCCTGTGCCGACAGTGTATACAGACGCTGTGTCGTCATTTTAGGTAGCTGGTTTTTAAGAGAAACAAAAACTTCCGACTGGCCAAGCATCATTGATGCTGCACCATTGTACGACTCTATGTAAGGCATACCTGTAATTTTTGTCAAAAGGAAACCGATACCTTTAATAACGAACGGCAGAATTCTCGTAAATGATAAAATACCAATAATCGCAGAAATGAAGATGATAGGCACTAAAACGTTAAATAAGAATACATCTACCGCTTCGCCCTCGCTGTTGGTCATTAAGTCGCCAAAAACAAATAATCCGCCTTCTCTTGCGAAGCCCAGTAATTTATCGAACGCGTTTGCCAGCCACAGAATAAACGTCTGCCCGCCTGTAGTGCTCAAGAATAAGAATGCAGCAAGCAGTTGCAGCACAAGTAATACTAAAATGTTTTTCCAGTGCTTAAACGCAAGTTTGCGGTTGCTACTTGCAATCCAGGCCAGGAAGATGGTGAATAGTATACCGACTATTCCCATTACAATACTCATAATGAAAGCCTCCAAAAAATTGATAGATGAAATTTTACTCTATGTATATGTTTCTATTTTATTATAAAGTAAATGCCGCGTAAACGCGATACCGAATTATTATAATGCAAACGTTTGCAGAAAGAAAGGTATTTCTAAAAATATAAACAAGAGATTTGCCAAAAAAACGCACAGCCTGTATACTTTAGTCAAAGTTGGTCAGAAGGAGTGATGATATGCGTAACATGTCGGATATTATTGAGCAGTATTTAAAAGATATGATTGAACAGTCTGGCAATGAAGCCGTTGAGATTAAACGCGCGCACATCGCTGAAAAATTTGATTGTGTACCCTCGCAGTTAAACTATGTCATAAAAACCCGTTTTACAAACGAACACGGATATGTAGTGGAAAGTAAACGCGGCGGGGGCGGCTACATAAGAATCACCAAGGTGGAGGTGCATTCTGAAACTGAGTACCTTGCACATCTTCAGAATTTAATCGGGGAAAACATTTCTCAGTTAAATGCAGAACATCTGGTTCAGTCTATGTATGAAAACGAAGTGATTACTTACAGAGAAGCGCAAATTATAGATGCAGTAATGAAACGCGAAATTTTATCGCTTGAGCTGCCTTACAGAGATATTTTAAGAGCAAAAATTTTACGCCGTATAATTACAGCTATACTCTATGCTAAGGAGTGATGATATGAAATGTGAAATATGCAACGAGCGTGAAGCGGCAATTCATATTTCGAAAGGTTCGGGGCTCACTCACCAGGAGCAGTATTTGTGTGAACAATGCGCCAATCAATCGATGGATATAAATTATAACCAGACGGATAATCCGTTTGATATTCAAACGCTGTTAAAAATGCTTGCCGGTAATTCAAAGCGTGATCAGACAGACACAGAAGAGCATGCCTGTCCGACCTGCGGTGCGACGCTGCAAAGTATTGTGAAGAACGGTTTATTCGGATGCAGCCACTGCTACGAGTATTTCGAACGCCATGTGCCGGAAATCGTTACACGTGTACAGCTCAACCAGCAGCGTCATATCGGGAAAATACCGTCGCAGGCGCACGATACTTTAAAGTTGAAACGCGATATCGAAACGCTTGAAAGAACACTGCAGGAAAAAGTGAAAACACAGGCTTTTGAAGAAGCAGCGGTCATCCGCGATCAGATACAGGAACTGAAGGATGGTGGGGCGCATGAATAGACATACAAGTACGTGGATTCGTGATGCGGTAAATACAGAAATAGAAATGTCATCCAGAATCCGTCTCGCCCGCAATATTAAAGGCGTACCGTTCACCCATATGCTGGAAGATGATGAAGATCTCGAAGCACTCGGAGGACTGGTGTCAAAAATGTTGCCCGGTTACAGCCTGGCCTCTCTCGACGGTTTGTCTGTGCAAGACAGAGCGCTGCTTGTTGAAAAACATTTAATCAGCCCCAATTTTGCGAAACGCGGTACTCGTGTATTTATTAACGGTGATGAAGATATTTCGATTATGCTCGGCGAGGAAGATCACATCCGCATACAGGCGCTGGGTACAAATACTACTCTCGAGGCGCTTTATGATAAAGCGGGAGCAGTTGATGATACATTGGAAGAAAAGATAGAATATGCATTTGATGAACAGTACGGTTATTTAACAGCGTGTCCGACCAATATCGGTACCGGCATGAGAGCGTCTGTTATGCTGCATCTGCCGGCGCTCGCGGCGACGAATAAAATTCAGCGTTTTCATAATAACCTGACACGTTTCGGATTTACCCTGCGTGGTATATACGGGGAAGGCTCAGAACCGCTGGGTTCCGTCTACCAGCTTTCTAATCAGGTAACACTCGGCTTCGAAGAAAGAGTCATTATTAATAATTTGAGTGAGCTGAAGAATCGCTTAATCGAAGAAGAACGTATGGCAAGACAGCATTTAATGACACTTGATACACTGGATGCAGTTAACCGTTCACTCGGCATTCTGCAGCATGCTTACAAGCTGTCTTTAAAAGAAGCGTCGATGCATTTAAGCAATGTGAAACTCGGTCTTGATCTATCGTATATTGAACTTGAAAATTTTAATTTTCAAGAATGGTTTCAGCTTATACAGCCGGCCTTTGTGAAAGAACGTGTAAATACAGAAGAATACGATTCACCTGGTATTGCCGCGGAAAGTGCGCGGGCAGCCTTAATGCGTGAATTACTAGGAGGGAAATAAACATGCTGTTTGGTAAACTAACAGAGCGTGCCCAGAAAGTACTGGCGTATGCACAGGAAGAAGCAATCACCTTAAAAAATTCTAATATCGGTACGGAGCATCTGCTGCTCGGCCTGGTCAAAGAACGGGAAGGCATCGCAGCGAAAGTTCTTGCCTCATTTAATATTGATGAACAGCGGGTTAATGAAGAAGTTCATAATTTGATTAATACGGGGACAGAAAAAGCGTCTTCGATACACTATACACCGCGTGCTAAAAAGGTTATCGAGCTGTCTATGGATGAAGCCCGCAAACTGCATCATAATTTTGTCGGTACAGAACACCTGCTGCTCGGTTTAATTCGTGAAAGCGAGGGTGTTGCAGCACGCGTACTGGCAAATCTGGATTTAAACATTACAAAAGCGCGGGCAGCTGTTATTAAAATGCTCGGCAATCCCGAATCATTCCAGTCGCACAGCAGCGTCGAAAAAGATACGAACACGCCGACGCTCGATTCGCTGGCCCGTGATTTAACGCAGATTGCGAGAGAAGAGCGTCTCGACCCGGTTATCGGCCGTGCGGACGAAATTACGCGTGTAGTGGAAATACTGAGCCGCAGAACGAAAAACAACCCGGTCTTAATCGGTGAGCCCGGCGTAGGTAAAACTGCGATTGCAGAAGGACTGGCTCAGGCTATTATCAACAATGAAATCCCTGAGAACTTAAAAGGCAAACGAGTGATGTCACTTGATATGGGTACAGTTGTTGCGGGAACTAAATACCGCGGTGAATTTGAAGAACGTATGAAAAAAGTAATGGATGAAATTCATAAAGCGGGTAACGTCGTGCTCTTTATTGATGAGTTGCACACACTGATCGGCGCCGGCGGTGCAGAAGGTGCGATTGACGCCTCAAACATTCTGAAACCAGCACTGGCCCGCGGTGAACTGCAGTGTATCGGTGCGACAACTCTCGATGAGTTCCGCAAGCACATTGAAAAAGATGCAGCGCTCGAACGCCGTTTCCAGCCTGTAATGGTTGATGAACCGAATGCTGACGATGCAGTGCTTATTCTGAAAGGATTGCGCGACCGATATGAAGCGCACCACCGTCTGACAATTACAGATGAAGCGCTTGAAGCGGCAGTACGCATGAGTGACCGTTACATTCAGGACCGCTTCCTGCCGGATAAAGCCATCGATTTAATCGATGAAGCTTCTTCCAAAGTCAGATTAAGAAGCTATGCGGCGCCGCCCGACTTAAAGGATCTCGAAACAGAGCTTGAAACTGTGAAAAAAGAAAAAGATGCGGCAGTGCAGAGCCAGGAATTTGAAGCGGCGGCGAATTACCGCGATCAGCAGACGAAAATCGAACGCCAGGTGAAAGAATGCGAGGAAAACTGGAAAAAAGAGCAGGGTGACTCGTCTCAGTCGGTAACACCGGCGGATATTGAACTTGTCGTTGCAGGTATTACAGGTATTCCGCTTGCTAAAATAGCAGAAGATGAATCGGACAGACTGTTAAATCTTGAATCGATTTTACACGAACGTGTCATCGGTCAGAACGATGCAGTCACATCTATTTCAAAAGCAGTCAGACGGGCGCGGGCAGGACTTAAAAATCCTAAACGTCCTATCGGCAGCTTTATCTTCCTCGGACCGACAGGTGTCGGGAAGACAGAACTTGCCCGAGCGCTCAGCGAAACGATGTTCGGCGAGGAAGATGCAATGATCCGGGTAGACATGAGTGAGTATATGGAGAAACACTCGGTGTCACGGCTCGTCGGTTCACCTCCGGGTTATGTCGGCTATGATGACGGCGGTCAGCTGACGGAGAAAGTGAGAAGAAAGCCATACTCTCTTGTACTGTTTGACGAGATAGAAAAAGCGCACCCTGACGTTTTCAATATGCTGCTTCAGGTACTGGATGACGGCCGCCTGACAGATTCCAACGGCCGAACAGTCGACTTCCGCAACACGATTATCGTAATGACATCAAACGTGGGTGCACGTGAACTTCAGGATCAGAGATTCGTCGGTTTCGGCGGAGCGGCTGCAGAAAGTTACGAAAATGTACGCAGCACAATGATGAAAGAGCTTAAGAATACTTTCAGACCTGAATTTATTAATAGGGTAGACGACATCATCGTGTTCCATAAACTGGAGAAAGAGCATCTTAAAGAAATTGTCAGTCTGATGATTGACCAGCTGCGCGAACGTCTGTCCGATCAGAACATTCACATTGAAGTGACAGAAAAAGCGACTGAACGCATCGCAGAAGAAGGCTACGATCCGGAATACGGAGCGCGCCCGCTTGCGAGAAGTATTCAGAAGAATATTGAGGATACGCTCAGTGAATCGCTGCTTAGCGGTGAAAGCTTTGAAAACAAACTGGTTACAGTAGATTATAAAAATGATGAATTTACCGTAGAGACTAAAGACAGAGCGGCTGATACAGTCGAACAACCATAAAAGAAACCCCAATCGCTCAAGAAATTGAGGATTGGGGTTTTACTTACATAAATTAAGAATGGAAAACTTCTTCTGCAAGATTAATCGCGTTGAACAGCGCACTCGCCTTGTTGACGGTTTCCTGGTATTCGCCTTCCGGAGTGGAATCGGCAACAACACCGGCGCCGGCCTGGACGCTGACTATATTGTCTTCCAAAATCATTGTCCGTATCGTAATGCATGAATCCATATTGCCGTCGAAACCGTAATACAGAATACATCCGCCGTACAAACCCCGGCTGTCGGGTTCGAGCTCGCGGATGATTTCCATGGCGCGTGTTTTCGGCGCACCGGTCAGCGTGCCTGCCGGAAATGAATTGAAGAAAGCTTCAATCGGTGAGACATCGTTTCGGAGGGTTCCATTAACAACGCTGATAATATGCATCACTTCGGAGAAGCGGCCGATTGTCATATAGCGGCTGACTTCAACGCTGTCCTTCACTGACACTTTACGAAACTCATCCAAAGCTAATTCGACGAGCATTTTATGTTCGGCAATTTCTTTTTCATCAGAGAGCAGTTCCTGTGCGATTGCTTCGTCTTCCTGCGGCGTCGCACCGCGTCTTCTCGTGCCGGCAATCGGATGAATTTCAAGTATCTTGTCTTTAACCTGCAGCTGGCGTTCGGGAGAACTGCCGATCAGCTCTGCGTTAGAGAAATTTAAATAAAACATGTAGGGCGACGGATTGATGTTTCTTAAAATCCGGTACAGCTCAAATCCCGAACATTGCGTCACTGTATCAAAGCGCTGGGAAAGTACGGCCTGATCTATTTCGCCGCGGCAGATATAATTTTTTATCACATCGACATCGCTTTTGAAATCAGCTTCCTGATAATTGCTTGTAAAAGTCAGTTGCGGATTTTCCGCCTGTCTTCTTGAGAGCATTAAATCCTCGAGCTGAATATTATTTTGCAGCTGTTTTTTTAATGAATGGATACGTGTTTTCAAAGTATTATATGTATCTTTAACACTTTCAAAGCGTTCGGGATTTTCAAATGAAATGATGGAAGTCTGCTGTTTGCGGTGATCGTAGGCAATCAGCGTCCGTGTGAAAACGAATTGATAATTACCGTGCCGGCCGACACTCCGCGGCTCGATGCCGGCGAGATCCTGCACGGCCTCGTAATTGATGTAGCCGACAGCGCCACCTTTAAACGGCAGGTCAATGCTGTCAGTATATGCATCGACATAATTTCCGGCATAATCAAGTGCTTCCTGCAAAGTAGTGAAGGTAAACATTTTATCTGTGTCGAGGTCGGTCATAAGAAAACCGTTCTCCGCTTCACTTATATCGATAAAAGGATCCAGGCCGATAAATGAATAATTCGACCATTCTGATTCAGGGTCCTGACTTTCTAAAATATACAGCGCGTCGTCTTTTAAGGCATTGAACATATGAATCGGTGTGAGTACGTCGGTGTAAAAACTTTCAATCAGCGGCAAAGTCTTGTACGACCCGGCGCTTTTGGAAAAATCATTAAATGACTGCATAGAATCTCCTTTTCTTTTTAAGAATATGAACATATCTTAAAGAAGCTGAAAGTGTTTTGCAACTGTACTGATGGAATAGTCTGAAAACATTTTGTGAAGGAACGAACAATATTCTGCAATATCATTAATCTCACAGGCTTCTGTCTTTAAATAAGCTGAAATAAATAATACAATAGTAATACGTAAATATAATTGGGGGAGAATATACACGAATGGCAAAAGCAAAAGTATCATTTGAATGTATGGCCTGCGGCTATGAGACGCCGAAGTGGATGGGTAAATGCCCGAACTGCGGAGCATGGAACCAGCTTGAAGAAAAAATAGTGCATAAAGAATCTGCGCCGGGCCGCGGCACTCTGGGGAAGACACCCTCTGAAGACCGTTCCCGCGCGACTAAATTAACAACGATAAAAAAACAGGATACACCGCGGACGACAACGCGCTCCGGAGAATTCGACCGTGTGCTCGGCGGCGGTATCGTAAACGGCTCCCTCATTTTAATCGGCGGTGACCCCGGGATAGGGAAATCGACAATTTTACTGCAGACGGCATTGATTTTAGCTGAAAATCATAATGTGCTTTATGTTTCCGGAGAGGAATCACTTGAACAGATTAAAATGCGGGCAGACCGTATTACGGAGACATCATCGGATTTGACCGTTTTTTGCGAAACGAACTTATTATATATTCATGAAGAAATTAAAAGGTTAAAACCCGACTTTCTAATTATAGACTCGATTCAGACCGTGTTCCATCCGGATGTAACGAGTGCACCGGGCAGTGTTGCCCAGGTAAGAGAAAGCACGCAGTCGATTATGAACATTGCAAAAGGCAATAACATTGCGACCTTTATCGTCGGACATGTAACAAAAGACGGTCAGATTGCCGGGCCGAGACTGCTTGAGCACATGGTAGATACTGTGCTTTATTTCGAAGGAGATCAGCACCACACATACCGTATACTGCGCGCTGTTAAAAACCGTTTCGGTTCGACGAACGAAATGGGTATATTCGAAATGAAAGCAAAAGGTCTGGAAGAAGTGCTGAATCCATCGGAAATCTTTCTGGAAGAACGTTCCAAAAATGCTCCGGGGTCGGCAATCGTTGCAACGATGGAAGGGACGCGGGCAATGCTTGTTGAAGTGCAGTCTCTGGTCACGCCGACACACTTCCATAATCCGAGACGCATGGCGACCGGTGTAGATACAAACCGGCTGTCGCTCTTAATGGCAGTGCTTGAAAAATCGGAAGGGCTGCTGATGCAGCAGCATGACGCTTATATTAAAGTAGCGGGCGGAGTGAAACTCGATGAGCCTGCAGTAGATTTAAGCGTTATTATCAGTATCGCATCGAGCTTCCAGAATATAGCGGTGCGCGGGGACGACTGTTTCATCGGGGAAGTGGGACTAACCGGCGAAATAAGACGGGTTACCAAGATAGAACAGCGCCTGCAGGAAGCAGCCAAGCTCGGCTTCAAACGCGCGATTGTACCCGCATCTAATTTAAGCGGGGTGAATGTCCCCGAAGGAATTGAAGCAATCGGAGTTAAAACATTAAAACAGGCAATTAAACATGCACAGCACAAAGATTAAAAAGGAGGGATAATATGCTCAAATACTTACTGTATGTTGTTTATATACTGATCGGTATTTCATTAGGTGTATGGCTGTTTCCGGAACTGCAGATGCTTCTGCCGTTCGAAATGCCGAGGATATTTAATAACATACTGATCAGCGGCACGCTCGGTGTTTTGTTATTTTTCTTATTATTTGGCTGGACGCTGTCGCACGCACAAAAATTTTTGAAAAAAAGTGAAGGCTATCTGCTCTCAAGAAGTCTGGTTGAAATCGTTTTTGCCACGCTTGGAATGATGCTGGGACTCGTAATCGCTGTCTTAATCTCTCTTTTAATCAATACACTGGATATTCCATTGATAGGTGAAATCGTACCGATTATTTTTGCAGTAGTACTCGGATATTTAGGATTTATGATCGGGCTCCGAAAATTCAGCGAAGTGCTGGACTTCTTTCCGAAATCTTCGGGCAAGTCAAAAGCTGAAGGCAATCATGCAGCGCTGAAGAAGTTTATCGACACAAGTGTCATTATAGACGGACGGATTATTGATGTTGTGGAAACGGGTTTTCTGGAAGGCGAGATTATCATCCCGCAATTTGTGCTGGATGAGCTGCAGCTGATTGCGGACGCGACAGATCCTGTTAAGCGGGAAAAAGGCCAGCGGGGACTGGATATGCTTAATGCCCTGCAGGAGAAGAGCCGGAATGTCCGCATTGAGCCGGTGTCTTATGATAAACTCGATGTCGATCAGCAGCTGATTGATATTGCGAAAAAAGAAAAAGGTGCAATTTTAACGACGGATTACAACTTAAATAAAATATGCCAGCTGCACGACATCCCTGTTCTTAATGTCAATGAACTGAGCGGCGCAATTAAAACTGTCGTTGTGCAGGGTGATGTTTTCGAACTGTTTGTATCTAAAACCGGAAAAGAAGAAAATCAGGGTGTCGGATATCTTGAAGACGGTACGATGGTCGTTGTGGAACATGGAGAGAATTTAATTAATCAAATGGTATCCGTCATCGTGACGAGTGTGCTGCAGACGAATTCGGGACGAATCGTTTTTGCGAAACTGGAGAAAAATAAATGAAATATACAGTAATTATACCGGCCGCGGGCCTCGGGACCCGTATGGGCCTCGGATTTAATAAAGTACTGCTTGAAATTAACGGAGAGCCGGTAATTAAACATACGGTCAGACATTTTGAAGAAGACCCGGACTGCGAGGCGATTCACCTGGCAGTAAGAAGAGAAGAAACTGCTGTTATGAAGGAACTGTTCTCTGACTCTGATAAAGTTTCAGGTATTCACGCGGGTGGAGCGGAGCGGCAGGACAGCATATACAATGCGCTGGTCAATGTACGGAATGCAGATTACATCTTCGTACACGACGGTGCGAGGCCGTTTCTGACGAATGATGTGCTTTCAAGGCTGAAAAGAAAAGTCAAAGAGACCGGAGCGGCTATCTGCGGTGTGAAAACAAAAGACACGCTGAAACGTGTGGTTGACGGTAAAGTCAAAGAAACGCTCAGGCGGGATGAAGTGATTGCCGTACATACTCCGCAGGCATTTGACTGCAGTCTTCTAAAACAGGCGTATGAGCATGCGAGACAGAATAAGCTTGAAGTGACAGATGACTCGATGATGGTGGAAGCGCTGGGTAAAGAAGTCTATTTAGTCGAATCGACTTATGATAATATTAAAATAACGACAAGCGAAGATTTGCAGCTTGCGCATATGATTCTTAAAGGAAAGTAGTGAGATGATGAGGATCGGTCACGGTTATGATGTGCATGCATTTGATGCATCCCGTCCGCTGATTTTAGGCGGCATGGAAATCCCCCATGATTTTGGTTTAAAAGGGCACTCTGATGCGGATGTGCTGCTGCATACGATTACAGATTCAATACTGGGTGCACTTGCTCTTGGCGATATCGGGAAATTTTTCCCGGACACAGATGAAAAATTTAAAGATGCAGATTCTGGTGTCCTGCTCGGTGAAGTGGTTGCCATGATGTACGAAAAGGGTTATGAAATCGGCAATATCGATGCTGTGGTTATTGCTGAAAGGCCGAAATTAAGAGGATATATTGATGATATACGCGGAAATGTGGCTGCACTTTTGAAGACGGATATATCAAATGTTAATATTAAAGCGACAACATCGGAAAAATTAGGATTTACAGGCAGAGAAGAAGGCATCGCAAGTGAAGCGGTAGTCTTACTTAACAAACAGGAGGCAAAATAATGAGTAAAGTAAGAGTGAGATATGCACCGAGTCCGACTGGATTCCTGCACATAGGAAATGCGCGCGCAGCATTATTTAATTATTTATTCGCACGCCATCACGGCGGAGACTTTGTTATCCGTATAGAAGATACTGACAAATCAAGACACGTGGCCGAAGGTGAAGACTCTCAGCTTAACTACTTGAAGTGGCTCGGTATTGAATGGGATGAAAGTGTGGATGTCGGCGGAGACTACGGCCCTTACCGCCAGTCGGAGCGCGGAGATATTTACGCGCCGTACATTCAGCAGCTGCTGGATAATAACCTTGCCTACCGCTGCTACATGACTTCAGAAGAACTGGAAGCTGAAAGAGAAGAACAGCTGAAAAACGGCCAGACACCAATGTACGGCGGTAAGCATGCGAACTTAACAAGAGAACAGGAAGAGCAGTTCAAAGCTGAAGGCAGAGAACCTGCGATACGTATCCGCGTGCCCAAAGACAAAACTTATACGTTTAACGATATGGTTAAAGGTGATGTATCTTTTGACTCGAACGGTTTCGGCGACTGGGTAATCGTTAAAAAAGACGGAGTGCCGACTTACAACTTTGCGGTTGTTATCGATGACCACGAAATGGAAATCACCCACGTGCTCCGCGGAGACGACCATATTTCAAACACGCCGAAACAAATGATGGTTTACGAACTGCTCGATTTGCCGCTGCCGGAATTCGGCCACACAGCTTTAATTGTTAATGCGGAGAAGAAAAAACTGTCAAAACGCGATGCTTCAATTATTCAGTTTATCGAACAGTACGAAGAATTAGGCTATCTGCCGGATGCAATGTTTAACTTTATTGCGCTCCTCGGCTGGTCGCCTGAAGGTGAAGAGGAAATCTTTACGAAAGAAGAACTGATTGAGAACTTCGATGAAAATAGACTGTCGAAAGCATCTGCATTTTTCGATAATCAGAAATTAATGTGGATTAACAACCAGTATATGAAACAGAAAAACTCTGAAGAAATTTTTGAAATGGCGCTGCCGTTTCTGAAAGAAGCGGACAGAGTATCAGAAAATCCAGACGAAGCGGAACTCGATTGGGCGCGCAAGCTCGTTCAGCTGTATCAGCCGCAGATGAGTTACGCTGCGGAAATTACAAAACTGTCGGAACAATTCTTTAAAGATCATGTGGAATTTGATGAAGAAGCACAGGAAGTACTTGACCAGGAACATATTCCTGAACTCATGACGGCGCTCCACAAACATTTCACAGAACTTCAGGACTTTTCACCTGAAGGAATTAAAGCTGAAATCAAGGCTGTCCAAAAAGAGACAGGCATTAAAGGCAAGAAATTATTTATGCCGATCCGCGTGGCAGTAACAGGTGAAACAAAAGGACCAGAATTGCCGGATTCGATTTCATTAATCGGCAAAGAAGCAGTGCTCGAGCGCATTCAGCGTTTAATCTAAGCCGGACTGTTGAAATAACATCCGGTGTGCCGTATGATATAGGTGTTAAAAGTTAAGTATGCAAACCGCTGGACACAAAGAGATTATCCGTCTGCTGAAAAGGATAACAAAGCGTTTTGCAGAATTGCGCTTTTAATATTGAACGAATTGTATATTAAAAGTGACAAAGCAGAGTGGAACCGTGCGTAAGCGCCTCTGTCCGATTACCGGGCAGAGGCGTATTTTTATGATTTTAGGAGGACGAAGATGTTTCAGAGAGTGAAAGAAGATTTGGACATGGTACTGGCACTCGACCCGGCAGCGAAAAACCGTTTAGAAGTGTTTTTTACATATGCGGGTATTCACGCGGTATGGGCGCATCTGATTGCGCACTGGTTTTATAAAAAGAATTTTAAAGTAATGGCACGTGTGATTTCGCAGCTGAGCCGTTTTGTGACGGGCGCAGAAATTCATCCGGGCGCAAACATCGGCAGACGGCTGTTTATCGACCATGGTATGGGTGTAGTCATCGGCGAGACATGCAATATCGGCAATGATGTAACGATTTACCAGGGGGTAACACTTGGCGGAACGGGTAAAGAAGATCATAAGCGCCACCCGGATATCGACGATAATGTCCTGATTGCAGCAGGCGCGAAAGTGCTCGGGAATATCCGCGTCGGAGAATCATCGAACGTTGGAGCGAACTCTGTAGTTTTAAAAAATGTGCCGCCCCACTCGACAGTTGTCGGCATCCCAGGTCATATTGTAAAGCAGCACGGACAGCGTGTCAGAAAACATAATAATTTTGACCATCGGGATTTACCGGATCCGTTGTTTGAGAAACTGCTGGAACTTGAAAAAGAAATTAATAACTTCAGAAGAGAAGTTGGAAATGAGGTAAAAGATGGTTCGCATATATAATACAATTACAAGAAGGAAAGAAGATTTTAAGCCGCTTGAAGAAGGCAAAGTGAGCATGTATGTCTGCGGTCCCACTGTGTATAACTATATTCATATCGGCAATGCGCGTCCTGCGATTGCTTTTGATACAGTGCGCCGCTATTTGGAATATAAAGGATATGAAGTAAAATACGTATCAAACTTTACAGATGTAGACGATAAACTGATTAAAGCTTCGAAAGAACTGGGAGAAACTGTGCCGGAAATTGCCGAGCGCTTTATCGAAGCGTTCTTTGAAGATACGGGCGCGCTCAATGTGAAGAAAGCAGATGTGCACCCGAGGGTAATGGACCATATGCCGGATATAGTTGAATTTATTAAAGTGCTGATCGATAAAGGTCATGCTTATGAATCGGCAGGAGATGTGTATTTTAAGACACGTTCATTTGACGGTTACGGCAAACTGTCCCAGCAGTCAGTGGATGATTTGAAGGTAGGTGCGCGCATCGATGCCGGAGAGAAGAAACAGGACCCTCTGGATTTCGCTTTATGGAAAGAGGCGAAGGATGGAGAAATCAACTGGGAATCTCCGTGGGGGAACGGGCGTCCGGGCTGGCATATCGAGTGCAGCGTAATGGCGCGTGAGCATCTAGGCGACACAATCGACATTCACGCGGGCGGACAGGATTTAACCTTCCCGCATCATGAAAATGAGATTGCCCAGAGTGAGTGCATGACGGACGAAACATTCGCAAACTACTGGATGCACAACGGCTATATCAATATCGATAATACAAAAATGTCGAAATCACTCGGTAATTTTATATTGGTGCACGATATTATTAAAGAAATCGAGCCGAACGTTCTCCGCTACTTTATGATCAGCGTTCACTACCGGAATCCGATTAATTATAACCGCGAGCTTGTGGATGCAGCGCGCAACAGTCTGATGCGCATCCAGGACAGCTATCATCAGGCAGCTGAACGTGCGGAGAAAGCAGTCGGTACGGAAGCCGATGAGAAAGTGCTCCTTGCAATCGATGATAACCTTAAGCAGTTTGAAGCGTTTATGGATGATGATTTCAATACGGCGAATGCTATTACGGCCTGGCACGAACTGACGGGCGAACTGAACAAATATCTGCGCCAGCCGTCGACATCAAAAGAAGTGCTTCAGAAATTTATGAAGGTGTTCGAAACATATTCTGAAATTCTCGGTGTAAGTCTCGACAGAAAAGAACTGCTTTTGGACGAAGAAATTGAAACACTGATTGAAGAGCGGGAAGCAGCCCGGAAAAACAAAGATTTTGCACGGGCGGATGAAATCCGCGACAGTTTAAAAGCTGAAGGCATAGTTTTAGAAGACACGAAAGACGGCGTGAGGTTTAAGCGTGGATAATTTTAAGATCGACGCAGTGCCGTCGCTGTCGCTCGCATTTTTAGGAGATGCAGTTTATGCCGTGCATATCCGCGAGCATTTAATAAGAAATAAACCTTATTTAAAACCCGATGCCCTGCACCGGGAAGCGAATAAACTTGTCAGTGCGCGTGCGCAGGCAGATGCACTGCACTTTTTGAGACGGACGGGAGTGCTGAGTGAAGAAGAATGGGATATTGCCAGAAAAGCACGCAATAAATCGAGTGCGACACGGGCGAAAAACGCTTCGATTAAAGAATACCGGAACGCTTCAGGGCTGGAAGCACTGATTGGCCATCTCGCACTGGCGGAGAATGAACAGCGGATTACAGAGCTGATGGCTCATATTATTAAAAACGGGAGTGAAGGACAATGAGCAGTTCGGTTATAGCAGGACGTCACGCAGTGAAAGAGCTGCTGCGTTCGGACAGCGATATCAATAAGATTTATATGCAGGATACTGTAAACAAAAGCCAGCTGAAAGAAATTCTGGACCTGGCGAAAGAAAAGCGTGTCGTCGTCTCGGCGGTGCCGAAAAATAAAATAGACGGACTGACGGATGAACGGCACCAGGGTATCGTTGCACTCGTCAGCGCCCATGAGTATATGCCGCTTGAAGAACTGCTGGAAAAAATTGAAGGTAAAAATGCTAATATTATTATTCTTGATGGTCTGGAAGATCCTCATAATCTCGGTTCAATTTTAAGGACTTGCGATGCAGCAGGTTTTGATGGGGTCATTATTCCGAAACGCCGTTCGGTGCAGCTGACGGATACAGTAGCGAAAACATCGACCGGGGCAATAGAGTATGTGCCGGTTGTCAGGGTGACAAACATCAACCAGACAATCGATAAGCTGAAGGAAAACAACTTCTGGGTCATCGGCAGCGACGGCACCGGGAAGCTTGATTACCGCGAGATGAATGCGAAGACCGGCAGCAATGCGCTCGTAGTCGGCAGCGAAGGTGAAGGCATCAGTAAAAAAACTTTGGAAAAATGCGATTTCACAGTTAAGATACCGATGGCCGGAGAAATTACGAGCCTGAATGCTTCGGTTTCTGCGGCTTTGCTGATGTACGAAGTTTACCGTCAGCAGAATCCGCCTGGACGTGATTAATCATGCGCAAAAAACGGCGTCTGCTGGTGGTTGACGGCTATAATTTAATTGGTGCGAACTCCGAGTTATTTGCAGAATCTAAAATTTCTCTCCAGCTGGCAAGAGAAGAAGTATTGAAAGCGCTGAGCGAGTATCAAGCGCTTCAGAATTATGAAATTATCTGTGTTTTTGATGCTTATGAAGTGAAAAATCAGGAAGCGGTTATCGATTACTACGGTATCACGGTGATTTATACGAAAGAGAAGGAAACGGCGGATGAATATATAGAGCGTTTTGTGTACGATAACTATCACCCCCACCTCTGCGATATCAGTGTTGTAACGAGTGATCTGACAGAACAGAATGCCATTTTTGCCTATGGCGCTTACCGGATTCCTTCCAGAGAGATGTGGATGAACCTGGCGGAAGCCGGTAAAAATATCAGTTCCCATATCGAGACAATAAATGAAAAACTGCCGAGAACAAAACTTGATATCAGCGACGAAGTGCTTGCGAAAATGGAAAAACTGCGGCGCGGAGAGAATTGACGGCTTGAAGGGCCGCCCGGAACCTCATATATTAGAAGTAATATAAAAGGAGGCGGGCGGATGTATTTCATAAAGTCATTGTATATTTATATTAAAGAAGAGCAGCCGGCTGTTTACGGCGGAGATAAATTATTAGATGCTTATGCACTGCAGGTAAAAGCTGGCGAATTCCACTTTTTTGATAACATCGACCATCATCTCCGTCCGATAATCAGACGGATGACTTTCAAGTACGATATGAATGAACACGACCGGGAAGATTTAATTCAGGAAATGGTGCTCAGCGCACTGATTTTATGTTTGAAATACGACTTTGCAAAGGGACATTACAAGCATTATGTTCTCCGCTCTATCAGGCTGAAGATGTACGATTATATTCACCGGCTCAAGGTCTGGCATCAGGTTGAACTCAATCCTGACGAAATTCTGCTGCTGGAACATCAGCACGCTCTGCCGCATATCATGCTGAAAGAAACTCAGGCAGAGTATGCGGGGGCGGCCGGCAATTTATCGAATTATGAAAAGCGGGCTTTGAAATTATTTCTCGACGGCTGCACAATAGAAGATATCGCAGATATATTTAACAAGGAACCGGAGTCTGTCATCAATACGTTTTACAGGATTAAAATCAAATTCAACTCAGTTGAAGATTTACACACTGTTGTTGACAATGACGCCCTGAACCGATATAGTATATTAGAATTGAAATGAGGATTTTAAGATGAAAATTGCTCTTATATGCAGCAGCTGCGGCTCGCGGAACTATTCACTGAACAAGCCGGTTCACAACGAAAGACTCGTCATGAAAAAACACTGTCCAAAATGCAATAAGCATACAACGCATAAAAGTTCTATATAATTCAGGGGGAACGGTTGATGAATAATAATAAAAACTTCTTCCAAAATGTTGTTAGCGAGATGAAGAAAGTCAGCTGGCCGACAGGGCAGGAAGTAGTCCGTTATACAACGACAGTAGTAGTTACTGTAGTATTTTTTCTGGCATTTTTCTACGTGCTGGATATCGGCATCACAGCACTAATTGATCTTATGTAATTTTAAAGGAGCGGTAAAATGTCTCTAGACAAGCACTGGTATGCAGTACATACCTATTCAGGCTATGAAAACAAAGTAAAGGCAAACCTAGAGGCGCGCCTTGAATCGATGAATATGCAGGATTTAATTTTCCGCGTAGTCATCCCTGAAGAAGAGGAAACAACGATTAAAGACGGGAAAAAGAAAACGGCAATGAAAAAAACATTTCCGGGCTATGTACTCGTCGAACTGGTTATGACAGATGAATCTTGGTACGTCGTCCGCAATACGCCGGGTGTTACCGGATTTGTCGGCTCGCAGGGTGCGGGCAGCAAACCGAATCCTCTCTTGCCGGATGAAGTTAAATTTATCCTGCGTCAGATGGGTATGTCGGAAAAAATTGTTGATGTTGAAGTCGCTGTCGGCGAATCAATCAATATTATCGCGGGTCCATTTAACAATCAGAGCGGTGTAATCGAATCGATTGATGAGGAGCGTTACAAGCTTACCGTCCTTGTTGAAATGTTTGGACGCGAAACGCCTGTTGAAGTTGAATTCGATCAAATCGAGAAACTTTAAATTTTTAATTGAAATATGTAACTAATATATGCTATACTTTCATGGTCGCAAATTTGCGGCCATCTTTATTTATGTATACAGATGAAGAGTGGGAGGATGAAATCTAAACATCCTGTGACCACATCACGATTATGAGGAGGTGCAACATCGTGGCTAAAAAAGTTATTAATGTTGTGAAATTGCAAATTCCTGCAGGTAAGGCGAACCCGGCACCACCGGTAGGTCCGGCCCTAGGTCAGGCAGGCGTAAACATCATGGGATTCTGTAAAGAATTCAACGCGCGTACACAAGAGCAGGCAGGTCTTATTATTCCTGTTGAGATCTCAGTATTTGAAGATCGCTCATTCACATTTATTACAAAAACTCCACCGGCAGCTGTTCTTCTTAAGAAAGCAGCTAACACTGAGAAGGGTTCTGGCGAACCTAACAAAAACAAGGTGGCAACTGTTACAGCGGATCAGGTTCGTGAGATCGCTGAAACGAAAATGGAAGACTTAAACGCAGCATCAGTAGACGCAGCGGTTAAAATGGTTGAAGGTACAGCTCGAAGCATGGGCTTCACTGTCGAAAAATAAATTAAGTATTAATACGGTCGTGGGAGGATTAACCCCGCTATAACCACAAGGAGGAATAGATATGGCTAAGAGAGGTAAAAAGTATCAAGCTGCTCTAGAGAAGTTTGATCAAAACTCTGTGTTCTCAATTGAAGAAGCAATTAAACTTGCTAAAGAAACGCATGTTGCCAACTTTGACGCTTCAGTTGAAGTAGCATTCCGTCTAGGTATTGATACGCGTAAAAATGATCAGCAGATCCGTGGCGCATTAGTGCTGCCGCACGGTACTGGTAAGTCACAGCGTGTATTAGTATTTGCTAAAGGCGATAAAGCTAAAGAAGCAGAAGCAGCTGGCGCAGATTACGTTGGCGAAGCAGAATTGGCACAGAAAATTAACGGTGGATGGTTTGATTTCGATGTTATCGTTGCAACACCGGACATGATGGGCGAAGTTGGTAAATTAGGCCGGGTACTTGGACCTAAAGGACTAATGCCGAACCCTAAAACTGGTACGGTAACTATGGACGTAACTAAAGCAGTTCAGGAAATTAAAGCTGGTAAAGTTGAATACCGCGCTGAAAAAGCAGGTATTGTACACGTTGGAATCGGTAAAGTTTCATTTAGCGAAGAACAGCTGGTAGAAAACTTTAAAGCGATTCACGATGCACTGGAAAAAGCTAAACCGTCATCATCTAAAGGTGTTTACTTCAAATCAGTAACAGTATCAAGCACGATGGGTCCTGGAATTACAGTTGACCCAAGCGTAGTAAGAACTGTCTAAAATAATCATTGACAAGTGTAGATATATCAGTTATATTTACACTTGTAAATTTAAAAATTACCTAAGACAGCAGGAGCTGAACATAACAGCTTAATAACTATCCTGCCGAGGCAAATAAAAATGACTTGAATGATATTCATATAAATTCAAGCACTTTTTGCCGCCGGTAAAAGGTGCTTTTTTATTTGCACCAGAAAAAATAATGGAGGTGTAACTACATGTCAAACGTGATTGAACAAAAACAACAGCACGTTGAAGTGATTTCAGAACAGCTGAAAAACTCTGTATCTACTGTATTAGTAGACTACCGCGGTCTAACAGTATCTGAAGTAACTGAACTGCGTAAGCAATTGCGCGATGCTGGGATTGAATTCAAAGTTTACAAAAACACGATGGTTCGCCGCGCTGCGGATTCTGTCGGCTTATCTGAGCTGAACGAATTCTTAGTAGGCCCGAGTGCAATCGCATTTTCTAACGAAGATGTTATCGCGCCAGCTAAAATCATCCACGAATTTGCTAAAAAACACGAAGCTTTAGAAATTAAAGCAGGTGTCATCGAAGGTAGTTTCGTACCGGTCGAAGATGTTAAATCAATTGCATCTCTGCCATCAAGAGACGGATTGCTTTCTATGCTGTTATCAGTATTACAAGCGCCAGTACGCAACTTCGCATATGCAGTTAAAGCTATCGGTGAAGAGAAAGAACAGGAAAACGGCGAAGCTTAATAACGGGCACGCTGAAAACAATTATAAAATGGAGGAATATTATTATGGCTAACAATGAACAAATCATTGAAAGTATTAAAGAAATGTCAGTTTTAGAATTAAACGACTTAGTAAAAGCAATTGAAGAAGAATTCGGCGTAACAGCTGCTGCTCCTGTAGCTGCTGCAGGTGGCGGAGAAGCTGCTGCTGCTGAAGAACAAACTGAATTTGATGTAGAACTTACAGATGCAGGTTCTTCTAAGATTAAAGTAATCAAAGTAGTTCGCGAAGCTACTGGTCTTGGTCTTAAAGACGCTAAAGAGTTAGTTGACGGCGCTCCTAAAGTCATCAAAGAAGGTCTTTCTAAAGAAGACGCTGAAGCTCTTAAAGCTCAACTTGAAGAAGTTGGCGCTGGCGTAGAAGTTAAGTAAGCTATATAAATTTTGACAGAAAAAGTTCCCGTAAACATAAGTTTATCGGGGACTTTTTTAGTTACTTTCAGCAACTGGGGGAGATTGTATGTCTCACTATTACACTACGGATGACACGCCGCACGAATTCAGCGAAATAAAATTCAGTTTCAACGATTATGTCTACCGTTTTAAAACAGACCGCGGTGTATTTTCTAAAAATCAGATTGATTATGGTACTGAAGTGCTGATCAAAACTGTATTTTCGGATTTTGAAGGCGGCGGTAAGTTTATTGACATGGGCGCAGGCTACGGACCGATCGGTACCGTGCTCGGCAAAGAACTTGGACTTAAACCGGTAATGGTAGAAGTTAACGAGGATGCAATACAATTATCTATTGAAAACACCCGCCGGGAAAAGGTTGATGCCGAGATTCTCAACCGGAGCAGTTATGACGTTTCAGATTTAAATGCATCTCTGTACGTTACGAATCCGCCATTTAGAGCGGGCAAGGATACGGTGCTCGGAATTCTGGATGACGGTTATCGGCGCCTGGAAGAAAAAGGCTGCTTTTATATGGTTGTACAGAAAAAACAGGGTATGCCTTCTTATAAAAAGTATTTAAAATCTCTGTTTGGGAATGTTGAAATTGCAGCAAAAGATAAAGGTTATTACATCTTAAAAAGCACTAAATAAAAAGAAATTATATATTTGACTTGACAAATTGTATATGTTATTCTTATAGAATGTTAAATTAATATCAATAAGTATGTACTTTTCTGTGCAGCTGTTGAATGGAACATTTTGAATAAGTGTCCAGTTTAATAGGAAATGGGGTTGAATACGATTCCGTTTTCTTTTTGTCTTTTGAACTGTTCCGCTCTTAAATGTCCATTATAGTTTACGCAAATATTATTAGGGGTGAATCTGTCGATGAGTCAATTGATTCAGTATGGAAGACATGCACAACGTAGAAGTTATGCGCGTATCGAAGAGAAGTTAGAATTACCTAACTTAATTGAGATTCAGACGAAATCGTACGAGTGGTTTTTAGAAACCGGTCTAATCGAAATGTTTAAAGATATTTCTCCGGTAGAAGATTTTACTGGGAATATGTCTTTGGAATTTGTAGATTATAAACTCGGCGAACCGAAGTATAACGAGGAAGAAGCGAAAGATCACGATTCTACTTACTCAGCACCGCTGAGAGTGAAAGTTCGCTTAGTCATCAAAGAAACCGGCGAAGTTAAAGAGCAGGATGTATTTATGGGAGATTTCCCATTGATGACGGATACAGGGACTTTTATTATTAATGGTGCCGAGCGTGTAATCGTTTCGCAATTAGTAAGAAGCCCGTCTGTATATTTCTCTGAGAAGTTCGACAAAAATGGTAAATTGAACTTCGGAGCAACAGTCATCCCTAACCGTGGCGCATGGTTGGAATATGAAATCGACGCAAAAGATGTCGTATATGTAAGAATTGACCGCACGCGCAAATTGCCGATTACGGTATTATTACGTGCGTTAGGTTTTGCAACTGACGAAGAAATCATCAATCTTCTCGGCGATAACGAATACCTTCGCAATACGCTCGAGAAAGATGCGACAGAAACAGTCGACCAGGCCCTGTTAGAAATCTATGAAAGATTGCGTCCAGGCGAACCGCCAACAGTAGAAAACGCACGTAATTTATTATATTCGAGATTCTTTGATCCGAAACGGTACGATCTTGCAAATGTCGGACGTTATAAGATGAATAAAAAACTTCATCTGCAAAACCGTCTCTTCAACCAAGTGCTTACAGAACCGGTTGTCGACTCAGAGACAGGTGAAATTATTGCTGAAGCAGGCTCAACTATCGATCGCCGTACACTGGACTCGATTATGGAGCAGCTTGAAACAACTGCAAACCTGAAAACTTATCACCTTGAGCAGGGGCTCTTAGACGAGCCTGTTGAAATTCAATCGGTGAAAGTCAAATCACGCAACAATGAAGAGCATTCAACGACAGTAATCGGCAACGCCTTCCCTGATGTGGAAGTTAAATCAATCACGCCTTCAGATATTATTTCTTCAATGAGTTATTTCTTTAATTTATTGGAAGGTGTCGGATTCACAGATGATATTGACCATCTCGGTAACCGTCGTCTGCGTTCAGTCGGTGAATTGCTGCAAAACCAATTCCGTATCGGTGTTTCCCGTATGGAACGTGTTGTACGTGAAAGAATGTCTATTCAGGATACTGAAACGGTAACGCCTCAACAGCTGATTAACATTCGTCCGGTAATTGCATCTATTAAAGAGTTCTTCGGAAGCTCGCAGTTATCACAATTTATGGACCAGACAAATCCGCTTGCAGAACTGACGCACAAACGCCGTCTGTCTGCCTTAGGACCCGGCGGTCTGACTCGTGAACGCGCCGGCATGGAAGTGCGTGACGTTCACTACTCTCACTACGGACGTATGTGTCCGATTGAAACTCCGGAGGGGCCGAACATCGGTCTGATTAACACGCTGTCAAGTTATGCACGCGTTAATGATTTCGGATTTATCGAAACACCGTACAGAAGAGTTGATCCTGAAACGAATAAAGTAACGAATAAAATCGATTACTTAACAGCTGATGAAGAAGACAGCTATGTCGTTGCGCAGGCGAATGCTGTTCTCGATGAAGACGGCTCATTCCTCGATGAGGAAGTTATCTGCCGTTTCCGCGGAAACAACACTCAGATGCAGCGGGATCGTATGGACTACATGGACGTATCGCCTAAGCAGGTAGTATCTGCCGCGACTGCTTGTATTCCATTCCTTGAGAATGATGACTCTAACCGTGCACTTATGGGTGCGAACATGCAGCGTCAGGCAGTTCCATTATTAAATCCTGAATCGCCGTTTATCGGTACAGGTATGGAACACGTGTCTGCCCGCGACTCAGGTGCTGCTGTAGTTTCACGCTACAGAGGGCGCGTTGAACATGTCGAAGCGAAAGAAATTCACGTCCGCCGTATCGAAGATAAGAACGGTAAAGACGTAGAAACAGAAAAAGATATTTACAGAATGTCTAAATTCGTGCGTTCAAACGCAGGAACATGCTATAACCAGAAACCGATAATTACTGAAGGCGACATCGTTGAAAAAGGTGAAATACTTGCCGATGGACCTTCTATGGACAACGGTGAAATGGCTCTTGGACGCAACCTTGTTGTCGGCTTTATGACGTGGGATGGTTATAACTATGAGGATGCTGTAATTATGAGTGAGCGTCTTGTGAAACAGGATGTATACACTTCAATTCATATTGAAGAATACGAATCTGAATCAAGAGACACAAAACTCGGACCTGAAGAAATTACACGCGACATTCCAAACGTATCGGACAGCGCGCTTAAAAAACTGGACGATCGCGGAATTGTGCACATCGGTGCTGAAGTTATCGACGGTGATATTCTCGTCGGTAAAGTAACGCCTAAAGGTGTGACTGAATTAACTGCAGAAGAACGTTTACTGCATGCAATCTTCGGTGAAAAAGCGCGTGAAGTCAGAGATACTTCACTGCGTGTACCTCACGGTGCAGGCGGAATCGTGCTTGATGTTAAAGTCTTCAACCGTGAAGACGGCGACGAATTATCACCTGGTGTGAACCAGCTCGTTCGTGTTTATATCGTTCAGAAGAGAAAAATTTCTGAAGGAGATAAAATGTGCGGACGTCACGGTAACAAAGGTGTTATTTCGAAAATTTTACCTGAAGAAGATATGCCTTATATGCCTGACGGCACGCCAATTGATATCATGCTTAACCCGCTTGGTGTCCCGTCCCGTATGAACATTGGTCAGGTTCTTGAACTGCACCTCGGTATGGCGGCGCGTGCAATGGGCTTAAGAATGGCATCTCCGGTATTTGACGGAGCGAACGAAGATGATGTATGGACTACGATGGAAGAAGCAGGACTTGCACGCGACGGTAAGACGGTACTTTACGACGGACGCACAGGCGAACCGTTTGAAAACCGTATTTCTGTTGGTGTGATGTACATGCTTAAACTTGCGCACATGGTTGACGATAAACTGCATGCAAGAAGTACCGGACCTTACTCATTAGTAACGCAGCAGCCACTGGGCGGTAAAGCGCAGTTCGGCGGACAGCGTTTCGGTGAGATGGAAGTTTGGGCGCTTGAAGCATACGGTGCCGCATACACATTACAGGAAATTCTGACAGTTAAATCCGATGATACAGTCGGGCGTGTGAAAACATATGAAGCAATTGTTAAAGGTGAAAACCTGCCGAAACCGGGCGTTCCGGAATCATTCAGAGTATTGATGAAAGAACTTCAGAGTCTGGGTCTCGATGTAAGTATCATGGATGAAAACGACGAAGAAATTGAATTGCGCGATACAGAAGATGACGAGATGGAAAGCCAACCGACTCAATCGGACAAGGTAACTGCTTCAGCTGAAAATGAAAATGTTACTGAGTAATGTGCTGAGCTTCGAGAAAACTTTAGGGAGGAAAGCTCATTGATAGATGTTAATAGATTTAAATATATGAAAATTGGTTTAGCGTCACCGGAAAAGATTCGTTCATGGTCTTTCGGTGAAGTGAAGAAACCGGAAACGATTAACTACAGAACATTAAAACCGGAACGCGATGGTTTATTCTGTGAGAAGATTTTCGGACCGACTAAAGACTGGGAATGCAGCTGCGGTAAGTACAAACGTGTCAGATATAAAGGGATGGTTTGTGACCGCTGCGGAGTCGAAGTTACACGCGCTAAAGTAAGACGTGAAAGAATGGGGCACATCGAGCTTGCAGCTCCTGTAACTCACATCTGGTACTTTAAAGGAATTCCGTCACGCATGGGTCTCCTTTTAGATATGTCACCCCGCTCGCTTGAAGAAATTATCTATTTCGCATCTTACGCTGTAATTAAGCCGGGACCTACGGGTCTCGAGCCTAAGCAGCTCTTAAGCGAACGTGAATACCGCGAGTATTACGATAAATTCGGCAATACATTTGCAGCGAAAATGGGTGCTGAAGCGATTAAAGAATTACTTCAGCAGGTGGACTTAAACGCGGAACTTGAAATGCTCAGAAAAGAGCTTGAAACAGCAACAGGACAGCGTCTGACAAGAGCGATCAAACGTCTTGAAGTCGTTGAAGCTTTCCGTCATTCAGGCAATGATCCGTCATGGATGATTCTTGATGTGCTGCCGATTATTCCTCCGGAAATTCGTCCGATGGTACAGCTGGACGGCGGGCGTTTTGCTACGAGTGATATGAACGACCTTTACCGTCGCGTAATTAACCGTAACAACCGTCTGAAACGTCTCCTTGATTTAGGAGCACCGGGAATTATCGTCCAGAATGAGAAACGCATGCTGCAGGAAGCTGTAGATGCGCTTATCGATAATGGCCGCCGTGGCCGTCCTGTTACAGGACCGGGTAACCGCCCGCTTAAGTCACTGTCTCATATGCTTAAAGGTAAACAGGGACGTTTCCGTCAGAACCTTCTTGGTAAACGTGTTGACTATTCAGGACGTTCGGTAATCGTTGTCGGACCGGGTCTGAAAATGTATCAGTGCGGACTGCCGAAGGAAATGGCGCTCGAACTGTTCAAGCCTTTCGTGATGAAAGAACTTGTAGCACGTGACTTGGCGACAAACATCAAGAATGCCAAAGGCAAGATTGAGCGCATGGAAAATGAAGTATGGGATGTTCTGGAAGATGTTATTTCCGAGCACCCGGTACTGCTGAACCGTGCACCGACACTTCACCGTCTCGGTATTCAGGCTTTCGAAGCGAAATTAGTGGAAGGCCGCGCTATCCGTCTTCACCCGTTAGTTACAACAGCATACAATGCTGACTTTGACGGTGACCAGATGGCAGTGCACGTTCCATTATCGAAAGAAGCACAAGCTGAAGCACGCATGCTGATGCTCGCTGCTCAAAATATCCTTAACCCTAAAGACGGCAAGCCGGTAGTTACACCGTCCCAGGATATGGTTCTTGGTAACTACTACTTGACACTTGAACGTGAAAACATGAAAAATGAAGGGCATATCTTCAAGAGTATCGATGAAGTTGTGATGGCTTACCAGAACGGTTACACATCACTTCATACGCGTATCGGCCTTCATACACAAACCTTATCTGAGGAAAAAGTTTCTGCGGAGAACAAAGGTAAACTATTAATGACGACTGTCGGCAAAGTAATCTTCAATCAGATTATGCCGCCTTCATTCCCGTATATTAACGAACCGACACGCGAAAACTTAGAACGCAAAACACCAAACAAATACTTCATTGACGCTAAAGATTTAGGCGAAGAAGGTTTAGTTGAAAAAATTCAGGAAATGCCGCTTGTCGATCCATTTGACAAGAAATATCTTGGACAGGTTATTGCGGAAGTCTTCAACAAGTTCCACATTACAGAAACATCTGTCATGCTGGATCTGATGAAAGACCTCGGATTCAAATACTCCGCTAAAGCCGGTATTACGGTAGGGGTAGCAGATATCGTTGTACTTCCTGAGAAACAGGTCATCATCGACGATACTGAAGAAAAAGTTGAGAAAGTTCAGAAGCAGTTCTCCCGCGGTTTAATTACTGAAGAAGAACGTTATAATGCTGTTATTGAACTTTGGACAAAAGCTAAAGATGTTATTCAGGAAAAACTGATGGCATCATTACACCGCCTGAACCCGATCTTCATGATGAGTGACTCAGGTGCCCGCGGTAACGCATCAAACTTTACACAGCTTGCCGGTATGCGCGGACTGATGGCGAACCCGTCAGGTGAAATCATCGAGCTTCCAATCAAATCAAGTTTCCGTGAGGGACTGACAGTACTCGAGTACTTTATCTCGACTCACGGTGCGCGTAAAGGTCTTGCCGATACAGCACTGAAAACTGCTGACTCGGGTTACCTGACACGCCGTCTGGTTGATGTTGCGCAGGATGTTATCGTACGCGAAGAAGATTGCGGTACTGATAAAGGACTGAGTGTTTCTGCACTGACAGAAGGATCAGAACTTATCGAGCCGCTTATCGACCGTCTGGAAGGCCGTTATGTAAAAGAAACTGTAAGACATCCGGAAACTGACGAGGTCATTCTCGGCAGCAACGAGTTAATCACTCCGGATATCGCTAAAGAAATCGTGAACAGCGGCATTGAAGAAGTATATATCCGTTCAGCATTTACATGTAATACACGTCATGGTGTATGCGAACGCTGCTATGGTAAAAACCTTGCGACTGGTGAAAAAGTTGAGGTCGGCGAAGCAGTTGGTACAATTGCCGCTCAATCAATTGGTGAGCCGGGTACACAGCTTACAATGCGTACATTCCACACAGGCGGGGTAGCAGGTAGCGATATTACACAAGGTTTACCGCGTATTCAGGAACTATTCGAAGCGCGTAACCCGAAAGGGCAGGCACAGATTTCAGAAATACACGGTACAGTAACGGATATTGAAGTTGTTAAGGACCGTCAGCAGGAAGTTAAAGTTAAAGGTGAGCATGAAACCCGCACTTACATGGTGCCAGGGGCAGCACGCCTGCTGGTTGAAGTCGGCGATAAAGTCGGTCCTGGTGAAGTGTTAAATGAAGGTTCAATCGAACCTAAACAGCTGCTTCAGGTAGCCGGTTTAAATACGACACAGGAATATCTGCTTAAAGAAGTACAGAAAGTATACCGCATGCAAGGGGTAGAAATCGGTGATAAGCACGTTGAAGTTATGGTTCGTCAAATGCTGCGAAAAGTGCGCATTATCGATGCCGGAGACACTTCGTTATTACCAGGTGCTTTAGTAGAAATTCATACGTTTACGGACGCCAACAAAGAGATCTTCAAACAGAGAAAACGTCCGGCAACAGCAAAACCGGTACTGCTCGGTATTACGAAAGCTTCACTTGAAACTGAAAGTTTCCTTTCAGCAGCAAGCTTCCAGGAAACAACACGTGTCCTGACAGATGCAGCGATTAAAGGGAAACGCGATGATCTTCTCGGCCTTAAAGAGAACGTTATTATCGGTAAACTGATTCCTGCAGGTACAGGAATGGCCAAGTATAAAGATGTAGAGATAGATGTAGCTGAAAAAGCAGTATCGGAAGAAGAAGTTGTTCTTTTAGAAGATTAACTTTTTCGGAAGGTACTAAAATAAGAGGGAAGCACATGCATTGAAGGGTCAACTGCATGTGCGGTAGCCGCTCCGTAACAGGAGCGGCTTTTTATAAAAATGAAACTGCCCGAGAAAGAAAAAACTTCAACAAAAATCCCCGGTTTATTGTAGCTATAGAAGGAGATTTGTGTTAATCTGTTTATGTCTTAGCGATATGTTTTTTTATATCGGGAAAGCTTGACACTGAAGCTGCCGCAGTGGTATTATAGTTAAGGTTACTTTGTGAGGGGACTTTGTGCCCAGTCATAAAGGAGACAAAGTGTATTTTGTGTAAGATTTACATCTTACAGATTTTTTATACCCTGAAAATGAACCACCTGGATGTGTGGATTAAGAAAAAGAGAGGAGGACATTCGATTATGCCAACTATTAATCAGTTGATCAGAAAGTCACGCAGTACTAAATCACAAAAATCTGCATCGCCTGCATTGAACAGAGGGTTTAACAGTCTTAAGAAACGCGTTACTACTGACGCTGCGCCACAAAAACGCGGTGTTTGTACACGTGTAGGTACTATGACTCCTAAAAAACCAAACTCTGCTTTGCGTAAATATGCACGTGTCAGATTATCAAATAATATTGAAGTGAACGCGTATATCCCTGGTATCGGTCACAACCTGCAAGAACACAGTGTTGTACTTATCCGCGGAGGACGTGTTAAAGACTTACCGGGGGTACGTTACCACGTAGTTCGCGGTGCTCTTGATACTTCAGGTGTTGAAGGACGCAGACAAAGCCGTTCACATTACGGTGCTAAAAAACCTAAAGGCGACAAGTAATATTCAGTCACTTTAGATGCGTAAGCAAATTAAAAAAATGATAAAATAAAAAATGGAAGGAGGATAATTATGCCACGTAAAGGTCCAGTACCAAAAAGAGATGTATTACCGGATCCGATTCACAACTCTAAGCTTGTGACTAAACTCATCAACAAAATGATGATTGACGGTAAACGAGGAACTTCGCAAAAAATTCTTTATAACGCATTTGATCTAGTACAAGAACGTTCTGGTAAAGATGCTATGGAGGTTTTTGACGAAGCGATTGAAAACATTATGCCACTTCTTGAGGTTAAAGCACGCCGGGTTGGTGGGTCAAACTACCAAGTGCCGGTTGAAGTTCGTCCAGAACGCCGTACTACTCTAAGCTTACGTTGGCTTGTGAACTACGCACGTCTGCGTGGGGAAAAGACAATGGAAGAAAGATTAGCTAACGAAATTCTTGATGCTGCTAACAACACAGGTGGAGCAGTTAAGAAACGCGAAGAAAGTCATAAAATGGCTGAAGCTAACAGAGCATTTGCACACTACCGCTGGTAGGAAGCACTGCCTTTTAGTATTTAAATCTAATCCATTCCTGGAAGGAGCAAAGAATACTCATGGCAAGACCATTTACTCTAGAAAGAACGCGTAATATCGGTATCATGGCACACATCGATGCAGGTAAAACTACGACGACTGAACGTATTCTTTATTACACAGGGCGTATCCACAAACTAGGTGAAACACACGAAGGTGCTTCACAGATGGACTGGATGGAGCAGGAGCAGGAACGTGGAATCACGATCACATCTGCTGCGACAACAGCTGAGTGGGATAACCACCGTGTAAACATTATCGATACACCTGGACACGTAGACTTCACTGTTGAAGTTGAACGTTCATTACGTGTACTCGACAGTGCGGTTACAGTACTTGATGCACAATCAGGTGTTGAGCCACAAACTGAAACAGTATGGCGTCAGGCGACAACATACGGCGTTCCAAGACTTGTATTCGTAAACAAAATGGACAAAGTCGGTGCAGACTTCCAGTATTCAGTAGGCACTATCAGAGACCGTTTACAGGCGAATACACACCCGATCCAAATTCCGATTGGTGCTGAAGATAATTTCACAGGAATCATTGATCTTGTAGAAATGAAAGCATACAGCTACGGTAACGACCTGGGAACTGATATTAACGAAATAGAAATCCCTGCAGATTACGCTGACGAAGCAGCAGAAGCAAGAGAAGCTCTTATCGAAGGTTTAGCCGACGTCAATGAAGACGTTATGGAAAAATACCTCGGCGGAGAAGAACTTTCTGTGGAAGAACTTAAAGCAGCAATTCGCAAAGCGACTTGTGATGTTGAATTCTACCCTGCACTTTGCGGTACTGCATTCAAAAATAAAGGTGTTCAATTACTGCTTAACGCGGTAGTAGATTACCTTCCATCTCCATTAGACGTTAAACCGATTGTCGGTCATAAAGCTGATAATGAAGAAGAAGAGTATATTGCAAAACCGGATGATTCTGAGCCGTTTGCAGCATTGGCATTTAAAGTAATGACGGATCCATTCGTTGGTAAGCTTACTTTCTTCCGCGTGTACTCAGGTACACTTGATGCTGGTTCTTACGTACAGAATACTACCAAAGGCAAACGTGAACGTGTCGGCCGTATCTTACAGATGCACGCTAACTCACGTGAAGAAATCTCGACTGTTTATTCAGGAGATATCGCTGCTGCAGTAGGTCTAAAAGACACTGGTACTGGTGATACTCTTACACAGGAAAAACTTAACGTAATCCTTGAATCTATGGAATTCCCTGAACCGGTTATTCACTTATCGGTTGAGCCGAAGTCTAAGAGTGACCAGGATAAGTTAACGACTGCACTTGTTAAATTGCAGGAAGAAGACCCGACGTTCACAGCCCGTACTGATAAAGAAACCGGACAGGTTATTATCGGCGGTATGGGTGAGCTTCACCTGGACGTACTTGTTGACCGCATGAAACGTGAATTCAAAGTTGAATGTAACGTTGGTGCGCCAATGGTATCTTACCGTGAAACATTTACTGCACCTGCTAAGGTACAAGGTAAATTCGCCCGCCAATCTGGTGGTCGCGGTCAGTTCGGTGACGTTCACATTGAATTTACTCCAAACGAGCAAGGCGGCGGTTTCGAGTTCGAAAACGCGATTGTCGGAGGGGTGGTTCCACGTGAATATATTCCATCTGTAGAAGCTGGACTTAAAGATTCTATGGAAAACGGTGTAATTGCCGGATATCCTTTAGTTGACGTTAAGGCTAAACTTTACGATGGTTCATACCACGATGTCGATTCATCTGAAATGGCGTTTAAAGTCGCTGCATCACTGGCACTGAGAGAAGCTGCGAAAGTATGTAAACCAGTTCTTTTAGAGCCGATGATGAAAGTTGAAATCGTTATGCCTGAAGAATATTTAGGTGACATCATGGGTGACGTTACAAGCCGTCGCGGACGTGTAGAAGGTATGAATGCCCGCGGTAACGCTCAAGTCGTTAACGCATTCGTTCCACTTTCTGAAATGTTCGGATACGCAACATCACTGCGTTCTAACACGCAGGGTCGCGGTACTTACTCAATGGTATTCGACCACTATGAAGAGGTTCCTAAATCAGTATCTGAAGAAATCATCAAGAAAAATACAGGTGCTTAATTCATATACTTGATTTTTTAGAATAAATGCTTTATAAGTGTTGTAAGAAAGACTTCGAGACGGGTTTACCCCGTTCTCGGGTTTTATATAAAAAATAATGTTCTATATAAGGAGAGGTATTTTACAATGGGTAAAGAAAAATTTGACCGTTCGAAAACGCATGCCAACATTGGTACTATTGGTCACGTTGACCACGGTAAAACAACTTTAACAGCTGCTATTGCGACTGTATTATCTAAACACGGTGGCGGAGAAGCACAAAGCTACGACATGGTAGACAACGCACCTGAAGAAAAAGAGCGTGGTATTACAATTAACACGTCTCACATCGAGTACGAAACTGAAAAACGCCACTATGCACACGTTGACTGCCCAGGACACGCTGACTATGTTAAAAACATGATTACTGGTGCTGCACAAATGGACGGCGGTATCTTAGTAGTATCTGCTGCTGACGGCCCAATGCCACAAACTCGTGAGCACATCCTGCTTTCACGTAACGTAGGTGTACCTGCACTTGTTGTATTCTTAAACAAAGTTGACATGGTAGACGACGAAGAATTACTTGAATTAGTTGAAATGGAAGTTCGTGAATTACTTTCTGAATATGACTTCCCTGGCGACGACGTTCCAGTAATCGCTGGTTCAGCTCTTAAAGCTCTTGAAGGCGACGAAGAGTACGAACAAAAAATTCTTGACCTTATGAATGCTGTTGATGAGTACATTCCAACTCCGGAACGCGACTCTGACAAGCCATTCATGATGCCTGTTGAGGACGTATTCTCAATCACTGGCCGTGGTACTGTTGCTACAGGACGTGTTGAGCGTGGACAAGTTAAAGTCGGTGAAGAAATCGAAATCATCGGTATCACTGAGTCTAAGAAAACAACTGTTACAGGTGTAGAAATGTTCCGTAAGCTTCTTGACTACGCTGAAGCTGGTGACAACATCGGTGCTCTTTTACGTGGTGTTGCACGTGAAGACATCCAGCGTGGACAGGTTTTAGCTGCTCCAGGATCAATCACACCACACACAAACTTCAAAGCTGAAGTTTATGTTCTTTCAAAAGATGAAGGTGGACGTCACACTCCTTTCTTCACTAACTACCGCCCGCAGTTCTACTTCCGTACAACTGACGTAACTGGCGTATGTAACTTACCAGAAGGAACTGAAATGGTTATGCCTGGTGACAACGTTGAAATGACAGTAGAACTTATTTCACCAATCGCTATTGAAGACGGTACTCGTTTCTCAATTCGTGAAGGTGGACGTACTGTAGGATCAGGCGTTGTAACTGAAATCCAAAAATAATAATTTTTGAATTGTTATAACTGTAAATAAAAAGAGCTGAGATTTGACGTGCTACCCAAAAGTTGAACTTTTGGATTTAGGCTGATTTCAAGGTATGTTTCCTGAATTGTTCAGGAGACATGCCTTTTAATTTTGTCTTGATTCTATATTTATTATAATAATTAATGTACT
>NZ_JADGLW010000008.1:0-95610 GCF_015235105.1 Jeotgalicoccus nanhaiensis | reverse complement strand
ACATTCAATAGTCTGGCGGCGATGGCGGAGAGGCCACACCTGTTCCCATGTCGAACACAGCAGTTAAGCTCTCCAGCGCCGATGGTAGTTGGACTGACGTCCCGCAAGAGTAGGACGCTGCCAGGCTGTATATATTTTTTAGAAATAAAATTAAATAATGATTGATTTATTAATAGAAATATAAGATAATAGTATCTTACATGGAGAATTAGCTCAGCTGGGAGAGCATCTGCCTTACAAGCAGAGGGTCGGCGGTTCGAACCCGTCATTCTCCACCATGTGCCGGCCTAGCTCAATTGGTAGAGCAACTGACTTGTAATCAGTAGGTTGGGGGTTCAAGTCCTCTGGCCGGCACCATCTCTTAACTAAGAGCCATTAGCTCAGTTGGTAGAGCATCTGACTTTTAATCAGAGGGTCGCAGGTTCGAATCCTGCATGGCTCACATTCAAATATGCGGGTATGGCGGAACTGGCAGACGCACTAGACTTAGGATCTAGCGCTTCACGGCGTGGGGGTTCGACTCCCTTTACCCGCACCATTTTAAAACAGTATTTATTAATAGTATAGTCAGCGGAAGTAGTTCAGTGGTAGAACATCACCTTGCCAAGGTGGGGGTCGCGGGTTCGAATCCCGTCTTCCGCTCCAGTTTAAGCCGGGGTGGCGGAACTGGCAGACGCACAGGACTTAAAATCCTGCGATAAGTGATTATCGTACCGGTTCGATTCCGGTCCTCGGCACCATATTAAATTAAATAATGCAATGCGCCCATAGCTCAATTGGATAGAGCGTCTGACTACGGATCAGAAGGTTAGGGGTTCGACTCCTCTTGGGCGCGCTTATAGAAACGGGAAGTAGCTCAGCTTGGTAGAGCACTTGGTTTGGGACCAAGGGGTCGCAGGTTCGAATCCTGTCTTCCCGACTCTTTTAAAAAATTAAATGTTATAATGGGGGCTTAGCTCAGCTGGGAGAGCGCCTGCCTTGCACGCAGGAGGTCAGCGGTTCGATCCCGCTAGTCTCCACCATTATTTTAAAAAGTCAAAGTTATAGTGATAATCAATTTAACTCGGCGGCGTAGCTCAGCTGGCTAGAGCGTACGGTTCATACCCGTGAGGTCGGGGGTTCGATCCCCTCTGCCGCCACCATTTGATGGACCTTTAGCTCAGTTGGTCAGAGCAAACGGCTCATAACCGTTGGGTCGCAGGTTCGAGTCCTGCAAGGTCCACCATAGCTTAAACTTAATATCGCGGAGGAATACCCAAGTTCGGCTGAAGGGATCGGTCTTGAAAACCGACAGGGGCTTAACGGCTCGCGGGGGTTCGAATCCCTCTTCCTCCGCCATTTTTAATTTAATAATATTATCGCGGGATGGAGCAGTGGTAGCTCGTCGGGCTCATAACCCGGAGGTCGGAGGTTCGAATCCTTCTCCCGCAATTATTTTTATGCAAGCTTATATTAGGTCCCGTGGTGTAGCGGTTAACATGCCTGCCTGTCACGCAGGAGATCGCGGGTTCGATTCCCGTCGGGACCGCCATTTTTTATTTGATAATTTCATACATAGTGGTTTAGTAGCTCAGTTGGTAGAGCATGTGATTGAAGCTCACAGTGTCGGCGGTTCGATTCCGTCCTGAACCACCATTTAAGCCGGCCTAGCTCAATTGGTAGAGCAACTGACTTGTAATCAGTAGGTTGGGGGTTCAAGTCCTCTGGCCGGCATTCTTTACGGAAGGGTAGCGAAGTGGCTAAACGCGGCGGACTGTAAATCCGCTCCTTCGGGTTCGGCAGTTCGAATCTGCCCCCTTCCATTAGTATAGGGGTATCGTATAATGGTAATATAGAGGTCTCCAAAACCTTTGATGTGGGTTCGATTCCTACTACCCCTGCATTTTATTAAAATGGCGGTTGTGGTGAAGTGGTTAACACACCGGATTGTGGTTCCGGCATGCGTGGGTTCGATCCCCATCAGCCGCCCCATTTTTGGGCTGTAGCCAAGCGGTAAGGCAACGGGTTTTGGTCTCGTGACGCGAAGGTTCGAATCCTTCCAGCCCAGTTTTTTTATAGATTTCCTTTGGCGCCATAGCCAAGTGGTAAGGCAGAGGACTGCAAATCCTCTATCACCGGTTCAAATCCGGTTGGCGCCTTAAACTATACTTTCATGCGGAAGTAGTTTAGTGTTTAGAACATGCTTCTTCCTGAAGCAAGACATAGGTTCAAATCCTATCTTCCGCTTTATACTTTTCAACTAATTAGATGACTAATTAGTATTTTTTTTTAATGAGCCACCGTGGCGGAATTGGCAGACGCGTTGGACTCAAAATCCAATTCTCGTTAAGAGAGTGTCGGTTCGATCCCGACCGGTGGTATACTTTAGCACTGTGCTGTTGGCACAGTGCTTTTTTTAATTTTTTGTAATGAAGAGTCATGCAGGATATAATTTAAATGGCTTTTAAATACGATTTAGTGAAAATATTCTCATAAACTTCACAAATGATGTGACTTATTAACAAAAACAGTTCTATTTTGTGTTAAAATAAGTTTTTATTGCTTAAATCATATATAATTTAAAGCAGTAAAAAGTGAGTTAGGAGGATAGCAATGCATCCTAAAGAAAATGACGTTTTAAAACATATAAAAGATAACCCTTTCATATCACAAACTGAACTGGCTAAAAAAGTAGGTCTGACTAATTCTTCTGTGGCTGCGATTGTATCCGAGCTTGTGAAGAAAGAATTTATTCAGGGACAGGCATATGTACTGAATGCAGAGTATCCAATTGTCTGTATAGGCGCTGCTAACCTGGATCGCAAATTCTTCGTTCATGATCAGCTGATACACGGTACTTCGAATCCTATTCAGTCTGCACATTCAGTCGGAGGTGTTGCGCGCAATATCGGTGAGAACCTTGGACGGCTCGGAGAGAGCGTTGCTCTGATTACGACACGGGGAGATGACGGTGAATGGAAAACAATTCACGATTTAACTGCACCGTTTATCAATCTCGATTTTGCTGAGCATATTGCAGGACAGAGTACAGGTTGCTATACTGCATTAATCAGTCATGAAGGTGAGATGGAATACGGTTTTGCCGATATGAACATCTACGATTATCTGACACCGGAAGTGCTGATTAAACAGACATACATATTAAAGCGTGCGAAATGTATTATTGCAGATTTAAACACGCCGAAAGTGTCTCTTGACTTCCTGTGTGCTTATGCAGAGAAGCACGATCTTAATCTTGTGCTGATACCTGTGTCGGGTCCAAAAATGAACCGTATGCCGGATAATTTACATGCAGTCGACTGGCTGATTGTTAACAGAGACGAAACAGAAGCACACTTTAACATTAAAATTCACAGCGATGAAGATCTGCTTAAAGCAGCAGGAATGTGGAATGAAGCAGGTGTTAGTCACGTTATTGTTACAAATGGCGTCAAATCGATAGCTTACAGCGGTAAGAGCGACGGCGGTAAGATATACAGCATAATACCATCGGACAAGGTTGTCGACGTCACAGGGGCTGGAGATTCATTTTCCAGCGCTATCGTGTTCGGCTGGCTGAAGGGCTATCCAATCGATGACATCGTGAAGATGGCGATGATGAACAGCAGTAAGACAATAGAGACAGAATATACCGTACGTCAGGATTTAACAGAAAAACAACTTATTAAAGACATGGAGGAAGCAAAATGAATCATTTAATCGAACTACACCCGGATGTTAAAGAAGCGCTGGAAAGCAATAAACCGGTAATTGCACTTGAATCAACTATTATTTCTCACGGTATGCCTTACCCGCAAAACGTTGAAATGGCTAAAAAAGTAGAAGATATTGTTCGCGAAGGCGGCGCAGTTCCTGCAACAATTGCTATTATGGACGGCAAGATTAAAGTTGGTCTCGATGAAGCTTCACTTGAAAAACTTGGGAACTCTGAAGGTGTAGCGAAAGTTTCACGCCGCGACCTGGCAGAAATTATTGCGACCAAACGCATCGGTGCAACGACAGTGGCATCGACGATGATTTGTGCAGAAATGGCAGGCATTAAATTCTTCGTTACAGGCGGAATCGGCGGTGTTCACCGCGGTGTGGAAGAAACTATGGATATCTCAGCGGACCTTGACGAGTTAGGAAAAACTGATGTCGCTGTTATCTGTGCTGGAGCTAAATCAATTTTAGACCTTGATAAGACGATGGAATATCTTGAAACTAAAGGTGTACCGGTAATCGGCTATCAAACGGAAGTACTGCCGGCATTCTTCACACGCACAAGTGATATTAAATTAAACACTGTGTCTGAAACAACTGAAGACATCGCTGCAATTATTAAAGCGAAGCACGATCTTAAACTTGAAGGCGGTACAGTAATTGCGAACCCTATTTTAGAAAGCGATGAACTGCCAAAAGAGTATATCGACGGTATCGTTATGGAAGCTGTTAAAGAAGCTGAAGAAAACGGCATCGGCGGTAAAGATTCAACACCGTTCCTGCTAGGTAAAATTGTCGAAAAAACAGAAGGCAAATCTCTGGAAGCCAACATTAAATTAGTGTACAACAACGCTAAAGTCGGTACGCAGATTGCTGTAGATTACTTTAATATGCAATAATTATTAATTTAAGCCCTAATCCTTACAATTCTTTAAGGATTAGGGTATTTTTATATATAAGGATTACATAATTAAAAGAGGGTGCCGAAGTGACGGAGTTTACTAAATATCTATCATTGAAATTGGACAAAAGCGAAGAGAATTTATATGTCATCTCAGATGAGACGGGGAAACGTGAACTGCACAGCTACAATTTAAAAAATAAGAGTTATGTCAAAGTGACAAACGAGCAGGAGAACGTTAAAAACTATTGGTTTACAGACGGGGGACTGTTAACGGCAACAGATTTAAAAGGCAATGAACGCGAGCAGCTGATTTACACTAACAAAGAAGAAAAGGTGCAGCTTACGGCGGATGACGATTATTATCACCATTACGGTGTACATATGGATGGAAATTTTATCTTTTTGAGAAACCATAAAGAAGGTAAAATATTTGAGCTGATAAACTATTCGGACGGACAGCAGAAAGTTCTTAGTTCATTTGAAGAACCGTCTTCGATTATTGGGGAATTCGATGATAATCATATACTGATAAGCCAAGCTGTAAATAATTTAGATAAAAAAATCTTTCTCTTTAATATAAAAACAGGAGAATTAACAGATACAGAACTGCCGGCAGGACGGTTTGGCAATTACCGCTCACTGAACGATACGGAAGCTCTATTTACGAGCGATTATTTGGAAGGCCATTTAAATTTATATAAATTAAACAAAGAAACTTTTGAATTTAAAAAACTGACTTATTTTAAATGGGACATTCAGAAAGTAATTGTGCTTGAAGATAAAAATAATATTATTTTCGAAGTGAATAAAAAAGGCTTTTCTAAACTGTTTAAATACGATGTTCAGAATGATCTCCTCGAAACACTTGATTTTTCAAGCTGCGGAGTAGTGCACTCACTGGCTAATTCTAATGATAAGCTGTACGTCCTGTATTCGGATATGGCGACACCGCATGCGGTGTATGAATTTGATTTAACAGACAGCAGTACAGAAAAATTATTCGGCAATGAAGAAATCGATACTCAAATCAATACAACATACTCGACATACCCGTCGTTTGACGGACTCGATGTGCCGTATTATTTATATCAGCAGAACGATAAAGCACCAACCGCAATTCACGTGCACGGCGGGCCGGAATCGCAGGCGCGTCCAGAATTTAATGAATTGTATTATAAGCTCTATAAAGAAGGTTATCAGATTGCAGTACCGAATATCAGAGGATCGACGGGATATTCTAAATTTTATATCGGTCTTGATAACCAGGAAAAACGTATGGATGCAGCAAAAGATGTTGTTGAACTGCGGCAGCATTTAATTAACAAACATCAGGCTGATAAAGACAACATTTTTATTATGGGAAGAAGCTACGGCGGTTTTATGACACTTCTGCTGATTACCCAATTTCCGAAATTGTGGAAAGGTGCTGTCGATATTGTCGGCATTTCGCACTTTACAACACTGCTGTCGAACACACCTGCCTGGCGCCGGGAACAGCGTTCGTATGAGTACGGTTTTATCGGCGAGCACGATGAATTTATGCAGTGCATTGCACCGCTGAACAATACTCAGAGAATACGTTGCCCGCTTAAAATATTTCACTCGCATAACGACGTCAGAGTACCGTACTCTGAATCGGTCCAGATGTATGAAAGAATGAAAGAAGAAAAAAAAGATGTAGAGCTTACTGCATATGAAAATGAAGGACATCAATACTTATACACTGAAAATCAGGATGATATGAATACTAAAATAATTAAATTCTTTAATGAACAGACAAGTAAATAAAAATAAGCCGTTTCACTTTAATTAAAAAGATGAAGCGGCTTGTTTTAATTCATTAAATTATTAAATTTCTGAAGCAGACGGGCAAATTCATCGATATCTTCATCTTCCCATTTATCTATCATTTTTGAAAAACGCTGTTTGCGGTTTTTCCGCGTATGTGCGATAACATCCCAGCCTTTGTCGTTTATATCATATATATATGAACGGCGGTCTGTCCGGGATTGTTTTTTTTCAAGCAGCTCCTCTGTCAATAAGCCGGCAGCTTGTCTGCTGACGGTGGAAATATCGAGATGAAGCTTTTCGGCAATACTTTTGACACCCATCGGTCCGTTTCTTGAGATGAGCAGCAGGATTAAATAGCTGGCACGATTCAGTTCCTGGGCTTCATCCAAATCAACAGTGCGGCTTCGTAAAGCACGGACCATCATAGCAATTTCCAATTCCAGAATTTCTAAAGATTCTTCGTTTACCATTTATAAATTCAGCCTCCAAATTTTTCAGCTTATATAGTTGACTTAAGATATAGTTGTATTATACAATCATTAATTGTGTTATGTCTATGAAAGAAGGAAAATGAATGTCTTTAGAAAATGAAAATAATAATCAGCTCACAGGCAAAAGCAGAACGATATTAATGGCTGTGCTGTTATCGGGAGCATTTGCAGCAATCTTAAATCAGACGCTCCTCGCTACTGCGATTCCTCATATAATGACGGATTTAAATCTGGATGCGGATGTTGCCCAGTGGCTGCAGTCAGTCTTTATGCTGGTTAACGGTATTATGATACCTATTACAGCTTTTTTAATTAATAAGTTCTCAACGAGAACTTTATTCTTCACTGCAATGTCACTATTTGGCATCGGCACGCTGATTTGCGGTATTTCTCCGTCGTTTCCGGTACTTTTAACAGGACGAATTCTGCAGGCGGCAGGCGCAGGTATTGTCATGCCTCTGATGCAGACGATTCTCTTTCTGGTTTATCCGCGTGACCAGCGGGGGAAAGCGATGGGAATGTTCGGTCTTGTAATCAGTTTCGCACCGGCCATCGGACCGACATTATCAGGATGGTTTATCGATATCTATCCTTGGCGCGGTTTGTTCTACATGATTCTGCCAATTGTAGCCATCGATCTTATCGTGGCACATTTTATATTGAGAAATGTGACAGAGAAAACGAACCCGAAACTGGATATGACATCTATTATTCTGTCGACGCTCGGTTTTGGCGGACTGCTTTACGGATTCAGTGCTGCGGGCAACAGCGGCTGGCTGAGCCTTGCGGTGATACTGCCGATAATTATTGGTGCAATCGCCCTTGTACTGTTCATTAAGCGCCAGAATAGACTGGAAGAACCAATTTTAGAGTTTGGTGTATTTAAAGATAGAATATTTACCTTATCTACATCATTGGGAATGATTGTCTTTATGTCTATGATCGGCGGAGCAGTGATACTGCCTATCTTCATGCAGACGATGCTCGGTTTCAGCGCAATGGAATCCGGCATGATGCTGCTCCCTGGCGCTTTGATGATGGGAATTATGAGTCCCGTGACAGGCAGGCTGTTCGATAAGTACGGTGCAAAATGGCTGGCAATTATCGGACTCGGCATGCTTACTGTAACCACGCTGATGTTTGCGACTTTGAATACCGAAACTACATTTACTTATCTTGCCGTCGTTAATACGTTCCGTATGCTCGGTGTCGCAATGGTGATGATGCCGGTAACAACAGCTGGATTAAACAGATTGACAAACAGGCTGGTGCCGCATGGTACTGCGATGAACAATACGATGCGACAGGTTGCCGGTGCAGTAGGGACAGCTCTTCTGGTCTCTATTATGACGAATATGGCAAGACCGGAACAAGGAGTTGAAGGCATGATTCACGGAGTGAATATGTCCTTCCTGTTTGCAGGAATTCTTGCATTTATCGGTTTTATTCTCGCTTTCAGATTGAGAAAAAATGAAGATATGGATTAAATTAAAGCAGCATTCCGTGAAAGCGGAACGCTGCTTTTTTATTATGTTTCTGTATTAGATTGTTTAGATCTGACATACTGTCCGGTAATGATAATAACCAGTCCGATGAACATAAAATACTGAACGATAAACTGGGACAAGCCGTTCAGAAAATCAAAAGGATAAATCATGCGCCCCGTACTGTATATCAGCAGAACGATGAAAATTAATCTGATCGTCCATGAACTAGAAGTGAAGATAAAGTAAAGTGAAGCGGCTGCCACGATAACAAAGACTGTATAAAGCAGTGTGTCGATTAATGAAGCATCGTAAGATGCAATTTTTAACGGACTGAGCGTTTTTGAATTCATGAACAGTATCAATAAATTAGCGCTGACAAATAGAATTAAAAATAAGATACTTGATACCATCTGTTTGTTGCCGTGGCTGGACGACTGATGTTTGATGCCGTGATTCATGAATGGCACCATAGCGAGTATTAAAACAATCACGGCGGGCAGTACAAGCGAAATAACAATTTCCCCAAAGAAAAATATTGTTGCCGAGAACAGTACGGCAAAATACACACCGAGAATTGCAGCATCTGACCAGTAATTATTCCGGTGTTTAGGCAGATGCTTAGAAGCCACGCGGGCAACATCTTTCGTTTTGGCGTTATAGTATTCAACGTAATCTTTACCAGAATCGGTCATTGCAGCTGCCATTATGTACAGCTTTTCAAACTTTGCATCTTCGGTAACAAAGTTTTTATCAAACTCCTTGTTCAGCGATTGAAAAGCCAGCTGATCATCATCTGAGAGTGTGGTAAATATTTTTTGGTATTCTTTTTTATAATTCTTCATAAAAACATCCCCGTGCAATATATGTTACTCATTATTATAGCAGACAATACAAAGCATATAATATTAAATGCCGGTGTTTTCATGAACTGTTTTTGAAAGCTCCAGTTCTTCAGCAACTTTCGATACATCCTCTTTGGATTCGTCAATCACACGGCTGTTCAGAAAGGTAAAGATAATAATAATTAAAGCAGTAAAACTTATACTGTGGATAAGCCAGAAAGGAAGATAATCATATGCAAAACCGTACAGCAGAGTACCTATAGGAGCAATCGAGGAAGCGAACAGTCCGATTGCGGAAAACACTCTGCCTTTGATGTGCTGCGGTACAGTCAGCTGTACAAAAGTGAAAAGCGGTACATTAATCACCTGCAGCATAACCGCTATAGTAAAGCCCATTGCTGCAAAAAATGCAATTGAATATGTGTCAGCCATGCTTGTATACAATGGGAGTAAATACAGCGGTATGGTGAATGTCCAGAGTATCAGCGATATTTTCATCAGTCCTACAGGGTTTTTAAATTGTTTTACCGAGCCTATTACAATTCCTGCGATAAGAACTCCGAATCCGTCAAAAGCATTAATTATGCCAACAGTTTCCGGTGAGAACTTCAGTTCTGTAATCATCGCTTTTTCCGGATAAATGCCCATAAGAGAAGCAAAGAAATTAATAAAAGCAGCCATTATAAACACCCGGAGGAAGACGTATGAATTTTTAATGTATTCTATTCCCTGCCAGACATCATGTTTAAATTTTCCAAAGACTGAAGCGGTCTCGGGTTGACTTGAGTTCACTAAGACATAATTCTCAGGATCGTAATACAAATCAAATTTGATAAAGAAATCTAGCAGGGTGGAAATAGCGTAAGTAATCGTAAATATTAAAATCATGATATAAAAATCAAATAAACCGAATAGCACACCGCCTATTGCCGGACCGATAATAATTGCAGAGGACATAATAGCAGAAACATAGCCCATTACTTTTTGAATGCGCTCCTTATGAAACATCTCGGTCATCGAAGTCTGAAATGTATTTGAAACAAAAGGATTAACGAGGGCGGTTAAGAAAGAGGTAATATATATCGCAAAAATATTAAACCCGTTAAAGTAGGTGAATACCAGAAGACCCGCCATAATCAGTGTCAGAATGACTTCTCCTGATATGATGATTTTCCTTTTATTACCAAGATCACTCATAACTCCGGATAAAGGCAGCATCAGTGTCATAACTACGGAAGTGATTGCTAAATTAATCGCGAAGTAAAGAGCAGATCCTGTGAAATATAAAATGGAGTAGGAAACTGCGAACGTATAAATCAGGCTGCCTAAGTTTAAAGTCAGTCTGCTGAAAATATAAATTATAAAATTTAACTTCTCCCGAGATGGGACCTCCTTAGTAAATAACATAAACAACATCCCCTTTGTTTAATCTGATTAAACTTATCATATAATTATTTAAGATTGTAAGTCAAGAAATAGTTTAATATAATTAAACTAATGTAAATTGGAGTGAGTGATATGGCTTTAGGCGAACGTATAAAAGAATTGAGGAAAGAACAGGGGTTAACGCTTGTTGAACTAGCTGGAGAGAAGATTACCAAGGGCATGCTGTCTTTAATAGAGAATAATAAATCCAACCCGTCAATGGATACTCTTGAGTATTTAGCAGAGACACTCGGGGTCAGCATCAGTTATTTAACACAAGAAGGTGACAGCGAGTGGACAAAGAAAATGCTTGAGCGCAGTGAATTGTATAATTCTTTTGATTTTCCGACAGAGTTAATAAAAGAAGAAATACTTCCTAATATTGATAAAATTGCGCAGTCGAGCGACGGCATGTTAATTTATCATCTAATACGTGTCTACTACAGGTACACCGGCCAGAGGGAGAAAGCTGAAGAAATTACTGATTTAATCGAGCAGTTCTATAAAAATATCGGACTCGAGAATCTGGCTGTCACCGATAAAATGAACAATGCGATATCCATGCTGTACGAAAGAGATTATAAAAGTGCATATGAAACGACAAAGCAGCTGGAAGAAGATGTTGAGAAGTACAAGGAATACGACAGTAATATCTATATAAATTACTTATTCTGGAGAAGCTCGTTTGCTGCAGATTTTAATGAAAAAGATTTTCTGGAATACGGAGAACTTCACTTGCAGGAATGCTATAAAAAAGAGAACTTCAAATATTTTTATCTGCAGAATTTAATACTTGGTTTGTATTATTCACATAAAGGCGATATGGAACAGGCTGAAGTTTATCAGGAAAATTTGAGGAAGTACTTATCGTTTAACCAGTCGGACAAGTATAAATTTGAAGTAGTGGATAAAAACCGTCCGATTAATGTATTTTATCTGCTGAATCAACCTGACAATATTATTGAACTTGTTGAGAACTATCTGGCAGAAATGGAAGCAGTGATTAAAAAAGAAAACGATAATCCAATGGTCAGCAGAGATTATATCAAACAGTATCTGCCGATATTTGAGCTGGAACTGGCTTATTATAGGCAGGATTATGAGTATGTTTTAGAAAACTTTGCTTATCAAATGTATGAACGTCCGCAAGCCCAGCATCCGCTGGACCGGATTTTGTTCGCTGTCAGAAGTCTGGTGTACCCGCTCAGTCTGTTTGAAACAGGGAAAGTCGAAAAGGCGAGAGAATCTTATTCAATCATTGAAGAAACTGTCGAGGATATAAAACATTCAATATATGCTAAAGAAATGCATATGATTAAGGAAATTATATTTGAACAATAAAGAGAGTGGAATGTGCATGGGCATATTCCGCTTTTTTATATTGAAAGAGATGTCGAGTACGACGGAGCTTTGGTGTCGTACTTGAACTTTCTCCCGGATACGACGGTGCTTCGGTGTCGTACTTGAACTCGCTCCCAGATACGACGGTGTTCCCGTGTCGTACTTGAACTTGTTCCCAGATACGACGGCGCTTTCGTGTCGTACTTGAACTGGTTCCCGAGTACGACGGTGCTTTGGTGTCGTACTTGAACTTTCTCCCGGATACGACGGTGCTTCGGTGTCGTACTTGAACTTGTTCCCGAGTACGACGCCATTTCTATGTCGTACTTAAACATCGCCACGGAAACTTTTAAATAAAAAATCGAATCCAGCATCTGCTGAATCCGATTGATTTTTCTCTAATTAACTTTGACTTTTGAATACTTTCTTGGGAATCCAATTAATATCGCAATAATTCCGCTGATAATCAGCAGCATTGGATAAATGGAATACGGCATAATTTCCACAGGCGAGATACCGGCGGCGAGTCCTGAAGCTGCAAGCATTTGTCCGCCGTAAGGAATGAGACCCTGGAATCCTGCAGCGAATGTATCGAGTATACTTGCAGATTTTCTCGGGTCCACTTCATATTCTTCAGCTATGTTTTTCGCGAGAGGTCCCGTCATCATTATTGAAATTGTATTATTGGCAGTGGATACGTCAGTAACGCTGACTAAACTTGCGATACCGAGTTCGGCGCCTTTTTTCGTTTTAATTCTGCCCATAATAGTATTGAGCAGGTAGGTGATACCTCCGTAATGACTGACTAGACCAATCATACCGGCTATTAGTATTGTGATAATTGAAATTTCCTGCATACCTGCAATACCTTCACCAGCCGCTGAAAACAGCGTAAATATATCGAAAGCTCCTGTCAACAAGCCGAGAAGACTTGAAATTGCTGCTCCGCTCAGCAACACGATTATGACATCGACCCCGAGGAGTGCGATAATCAGCACAGAAAGATATGGAATGACTTCAATAAAATTAAAGTCATAATTTCCTGTCTGACTAAGTGAGATGTCGGCAGTCATTAAATATAAAGTAATTATGGTCAGAATAGCGCCCGGCAGCACAATCCAAAAGTTCACTTTGAATTTATCAATCATTTTGACACCCTGAGTACGTGTAGCGACAATGGTTGTATCAGAAATAAACGATAAGTTATCACCAAACATAGCCCCGCCAATAACAGTGGCTAAAGCGAGTGCGAGTCCGATTTCAGTCTGGTCTGCGATACCAATGGCGATCGGTGCAATTGCTACAACAGTGCCTGTGCTGGTTCCCATAGCGAGTGATACAAAACAGCAGATAATAAAAATTCCGCTTAAAAGCAGACTAGGGGGAAGAAATGTTAATCCCATATTTACTGTTGAATCCACAGCTCCCATAGCTCCTGCAATGCCGGAAAAAGCACCGGAAAGCAAGAAAATAACAACTATAAGTATGACGTTTTCCTGTGCTGCGCCTTGAAAGTAAGCAGCTAATTTATCTTTAAACGGTTCTTTAAAATATAAAAAGAAACCTGCAACTGACGCAAGAATCGCTGCTAGCGGAATCGGCATAGCACTGAAATCTCCTGCCAGAAGTCCGGTACCAATGAATAAGGCTACAAATATAACTAGGGGCAGCAAGGATACCGGGCCGCCTTTTTTATTAGACATAATATTATCCTCCTATTAAAAAATCCCCATCTTTTATTTGTAAAGATAAGAGATGGGGAAGTCCTCAGCTTATCTTTGAGCGTCTGCTCCTGGAATTAGCACAGTACCAAATAGTCTGTTGCTGAGGCTTCGACGGGCCAGTCCCTTCACCTCTCTGGATAAGAATTTATTTAATTAATGAGATTAAGGATACACGCCTAACCGATAAAGGTCAATATATTAATACAGAGTGTCAAAAAGGTTTAATTTTCAGATAATGGTAAACTACTTCAATATAGACTTAAATATACAAATATATCAAATTTAATTTATTTTAAGTTTGTTACTTGCTTTTTGTAACTAAGTATATTATCATAATTAATGTGATAGTTCGAAAGCGAAGTATTAACGAAAAACAAAACTATGGAGGATGATTTAATTATGGCTAAATTTACAGCGGACACAGCGCACTCAGAATTAGAATTTCAAGTAAAACATATGATGGTAACTAAAGTTAAAGGAACTTTCGGGGAATGGTCGATTGATGTCGAAGCTGACAATATTGAAGACTTCACAACAGCAAAAATAAAAGGTAAAGCAAATGCAGCAACTATCGACACTAAAGTTGCAGACCGTGACGCTCATTTAACTTCTGCTGATTTCTTTGATGTGGAAAACCACCCAGAAATCACATTTGAATCAACTAAAATCGAAGGATCAGGCACAAAATTTGATGTGACAGGCAACTTAACTATTAAAGACGTCACTAACGAAGTGACTATTCCTGTGGAATACAACGGCCAGGGCGTAAGTCCTTTCGGACCGACAGTTTACGGTTTCGAATCTAAATTCTCAATCAACCGTGAAGAATTTGGCTTAACTTGGAACCAGACATTAGAAACAGGCGGAGTGCTTGTATCTAAAGACGTTAAAGTCAGCCTTGAGCTGCAACTTAACCCGGCGGACGCAGAATAATTAGATTATACAGCTGAAAATGATATAGATATAAATGGGTCAATACTCCCTAATATTCTTAAATGAATATTAGGGAGTATTTTTTATGTTTATAATGAACTTAACTGCAAGAATGGGGGCATAAAATATGAGACTTAAGCAAAATGTATTAATCATTGAAGATGACAATGCGATTAATAAACTGCTGTCAGACATTGTAAAGGAAAACGGTTATATACCACACTCCGCGTATTCAGGCACAGAAGCGATGCTCTATTTCAATCACCAGCATTGGGACTTAATACTGCTTGATATGATGCTACCGGGAATGTCCGGGGAAGAAATACTGAAAAATATAACAGCTGAAGGAACATCGCCGGTCATTATTATTTCTGCCCGGGAAGAGCAGGAGGTAAAAGTCAGTTCTCTCAAACTTGGTGCCGATGATTATATAACGAAGCCATTCGATATCGAAGAAGTATCCGCGCGTATAGGCGCTGTCATGAGAAGGTTTCATCGGTCAGCTGCAGTGATTCCGGATATTCTTACACATAAAGATATTGTGCTGGATATGGATGCTAAAACTGTAAGGGTAAATGATAAAAAGCTGACATTGACTGCGCGGGAATTTACGATTCTTTATACTTTAATGAAAAATCCAGATAAAGTGTTTTCGAAAGCAAATATATTTGAAAGTGTTTGGCACGAGATTTTTCAAGGTGATGACAACACTGTCAATGTTCATATGAGCAATCTTCGCAATAAACTTGCATCTGCAAACAATAAAGCAGATTATATTGAAACTGTTTGGGGAATGGGCTATAAAATGAAAAATTAATACTTTCTTAAGGAATGTTTTAATACTTTCTTATGATTTCTCTTTTACAATCAGTTTATCGATTAAAAAGGAGATTATACTATGAGTGAATATATACTTAGAACTGATGAACTTACAAAGACATATAAAAATTATAAAGCGGTAAATAAAGTAAATATCACTGTGAAAAAAGGAGATATTTACGGTTTTATCGGGCAAAATGGTGCGGGAAAGTCAACAATGCTGCGGCTGGTCACAGGCCTCGGTTTTCCGGACAGCGGAAAAATTGAAATTTTTGGTGCGGATACTGCTAAGGAATTAAATGATGCGCAGAAAAGAATGGGGGCGATTATCGAACAGCCCGCCTTGTTTTTGAATATGACAGCTGAACAGAATTTGGAAGTTCACCGTCTGCAAAAGGGAATTCCCGGTAAACAGTGTATTACAGATACACTGAAACTAGTTGAGCTCGAAAATACAGGAAATAAGAAAGTGAAAAACTTTTCACTCGGCATGAAACAGCGTCTGGGACTTGCTGTCGCATTACTTGGAGATCCGGAATTTTTAATTTTAGACGAGCCGACGAACGGTTTGGATCCAATAGGTATAGTTGAACTGAGAGAATTAATTCAAAAATTAAACCGCGAAAAAAATCTAACTGTTTTGATTTCCAGTCATATTTTAAGCGAGCTCTATCAGCTTGCAACTACCTATGGAATTATTCACGAAGGCAGACTGATTGAAGAATTGAGTCTTCAGGAACTCGATGAAAAGTGCCGGCAACATTTGAAAATTAAAGTTGATGATCATGAAAAAGGCGTGACGGTACTCGAGAGAAAGCTGAACACGACTGATTTCGAAATCACTCCGGATGGATCAATTAATCTGTACAGTCATTTGGAAAATGTGAGAATAGTATCGGCAGCACTCACAGAAAGCGGATTAATTATTGAACACTTGTCGCAAAATGGTGACAGCCTGGAAAGTTATTTTTCAAAACTTGTGGGAGGTAGTTCGCATGAGTAATCTACTGCAGGCTGAAATATTTAAATTAAAACATAATAAATCTTTCTGGGTACTTCTTATAATATCTGCCGCTCTCAGCAGTCTGATGCATTATCTTGTAGTTTCTGAATGGTGGATGCTGACCAATACACCATTTGAAGCGGCAGGAATTCCGGAAATGAATGCCTTGTCGATGTTTATTCTGCCTTTATTTTTTAATCTGATGATAGGAACACTTGCAGCATTTTATATTTCAACAGAATTCGGCAGTACTGGTGTCATTAAAAATCAAATTATAAGCGGAAAACACAGGAGCCTGATTTACTTTGCGAAGTATGTCGTTTATACAGCAGCGGCTGTAATTCTTACGGTAATAATTCCTGTGGGTTCAGGACTTATATTAAAATTGATTATAAGCGGCAGTATATTTAATGGGGACCATCTGATATATTTACTGACTTCATTCGGCTTATTTACCCTGCAGCTGGCAGGTTATACCGCAATCATTACATTAATTGCGATTATGACCGGAGACAGCGGAAAAACGATTATATTTTCAATCGCACTTACCTTGATTATGTTTGTCATAGATCAGATTCCAATGTCTGATCTTATCAGTAAGCTCTACAATTATTCGATATTCCATCAATTCGGCACGGTCATGAATCCGGAAATGACTGCCGGAGATATCGTAACAGCAGTATCGACCGGAGTGATTTCAACAGTTGTCATGCTATTAATCGGTATGTATGTATTCGGCAAAAAAGAAATTAAATAATTTTTCAAAGGCAGGTGTTGAAGTTGATTTTTTTGCTGATAATTTCACTGGCTGGAGCAGGAATTCTCGTTCTCCGTCTATTTGTCTTGAAAAAAGAACTTAAAAATATCAGCAGTCAGCTTAAGGCCTATAACAACTTTTCGACAGGTAAAAAAATCGATATCAGTCTGATAGATAAACAGCTTGAATCCCTCGGCTTTGAAATCAACACGCTGATTGATCATTACATCAGTACAAACCGTGAGAAAATTCGTTCTGAAAATGAATTAAAAGAAAGTATTGCGAATATCTCTCATGACTTGAGAACACCTTTAACATCAATTAAAGGCTATCTTCAAATGGTGAAATCAAAAGATTTACTGGCAAAAGAGCAGCAGGAGTACTTAAATACGGCGCTGGAACGTTCGGTACATTTGGAAAAACTCGTTAATGATTTTTTTGAACTGAGTAAAATAGCTTCCGGCGATTATGTTTTAAAGCAAGAACGGATTAATATTACCCGGCTCACCAATGAAATGGTTTTATCATTTTACAGTGATTTTACGGAGAAAGGTATTGAACCTGCAATGAATATTTCGACTGGTCCGCTGTTCATTATAAATGACCTGGCGGCGGTCAGACGTGTGCTTGAAAATCTGCTGTCTAATGCACTTCAATATGCTGAAGGAGATATTGAAATCGGTGTACGGAAAAACAGGCAATCTATTATATTATGGGTGCAGAACAGTGCGGAAATTACTGCTGAAGCAAATAATCCGGAAATACTTTTTGACCGTTTTTACATTGCAGACAAATCAAGAACCGGAGAGAGCACCGGTCTTGGGCTTTCGGTGACGAAAAGCTTAATGGATAAAATGAATGGTCATATCCGCGCTGACTACGACGGGGATAAACTGACATTTACTTGTGAATGGCCGGCGGCTGACTAAGCACTTAGTTTTTATAACAGGCCGTTAATTGATATTCTTTAAAGAAAAGAGAATACCGATAAATATAATTTAAAGGATGTATTAACTATGAAATTGAGTATACTGGATCAAGCTCCCATTACTAAAGGCAACACAGCAGCAGATGCTTTAAAGAAAGCGGAAGAGCTGGCGGTGCTTGGCGATCAGCTCGGCTACGAACGAATGTGGATGGCAGAACATCATGGCACGTCCGCCTACGCAAGTTCAGCTCCTGAGATTACAGCGGCACATTTGGCAGCTAAAACAAAAAACATACGAATCGGTACCGGAGGTGTCATGATGATGCATTATTCTCCGTTAAAGCTTGCCGAAGTTTTTAAAACACTCAGCGCATTCGCTCCCGGACGTATTGATTTTGGCATGGGAAGAGCACCCGGCGGAGATCAGTTTTCCATTTACGCATTGTCCGAGGGACGTACACCAATGGTGCATAATATGTATGAGAAATTTGATACCGCGCTCCAGCTGATTAATGATGAAGTGCCTTCATCTGATTTATATAACAGAACAATTGCGACACCGTCGAATATCACTCTGCCTGAATCGTGGCTGCTCGGTTCGAGCGGCAACAGTGCGGTAGAAGCTGGCCGGAGAGGCGCGGGTTATTCATTCGCTCAGTTCTTTAACGGACAGCTGTCAAAAGAAATACTCGATGCTTATAAAAATAATTTTGAAGCATCTCCTTTTATGGAAAAATCTGAAATTAATGTATCTTATATGGTTACAGCAGCAGAAACTGCTGAAGAAGCGGAATTTGAAGCTAAACCTCAGGATATATGGCGTCTGCAGTTTATGAAAGGACGAAGCGGACAAGTTTTGACACCTGAAGAGGCACAGGACTTTCCGCTGACAGAAATGGACCGCATGAAAATTCAAGAAGGCCGTAAACTGCATTTAGTCGGTTCTGCCAAAGAAATCGCTAAACGTCTGCAGGAAGAGCAGATTCAGTATGGATTTGACGAAGCGATGATCTGCAGCATTCCTCACTCTCAAAAAGCGCGTCTCAATGTCTATAAGCTGCTGGCAGAAGAACTGTTTTAAAAACGATTCTGGAGGGTAAATATAGATTGATTAATTTTTGAAAATATTAAGGAGATGCTGCGGTTGACACATTTTGATGCAATAATAATCGGTTTCGGCAAAGCCGGTAAAACTTTGGCAGGGGACCTCGCCGGCCGTGACTGGAATGTGGCGCTAATCGAAAAAGATAAAACAATGTACGGCGGAACTTGTATTAATATCGCCTGTATTCCGACGAAGCTGTTAATGCATGATGCATTGAACGGCAGTGAATACAGAGCTGCCGTAGAACGCAAAAACGGGGTCATTGAGAGACTGCGTGATAAAAACTATCACAGTGTTGCAGACTTAAACAAGGCGACAGTATATGACGGTACTGCTGTTTTTATCAGCGACAAGGAAATTGAAGTAGAAACAGAAAACGGCAAAAAAGAAGTACTGAGTGCAGATAAAATCTTCGTTAATACTGGAGCAGAGACCAGCATACCGCCGCTCGAGGGTGATATAGACTCTGATAAAGTTTATACGAGCACAACGCTGATAGACGAAGAAATACTGCCGGATAAGCTGACGATTGTCGGCGGGGGATACATTGGTCTTGAATTCGCAACGATGTATAATGCTTTTGGTTCAGAAGTCAGTGTTATCGTGCCTGCCGATGAAATTCTAAAAGACGAAGATGAAGGTATCAGAAATGAAATTACAAAGGATATGAAAGAGAGCGGCATTAATTTTATCTTCGGTGAGCGGGCAGAAAAAGTGAAAGAAGAAAGCAGCAGTAACATTACCGTTACTTTATCAGACGGGAGAGAGCTGACATCAAATGCGATTTTATTTGCTACAGGCCGAAAACCCAATACTAAAGGACTCGGGCTGGATAACACTTCAGTTCAGCTGACTGAAAACGGCGGAATCAAAGTTGATAATCACCTTCAGACAACTGCTGATAATATTTACGCGATGGGTGATGTAAAAGACGGCTTCCAGTTTACTTACACATCTCTGGATGATTACCGTATTGTAAAAAGTCATTTATTTGATGATGGTGAGTATTCATACGATTCGCGGACAAACGTGCATTACACCATGTTTACAGATCCGCCATATTCCCGCGTGGGGCTGACCTTGCAGGAAGCAAAAGAAGAGGGCTATGAAGCGGATGAAAACAGTATGCCGATGTCGGGTCACCCGAGATCTCACATCAATAATGAACTGCGCGGTTTATTTAAAGCAGTGGTGGATACAGAAAGCGGAAAAATTCTTGGAGTGCATTTATATGGCGTGAACTCAGAAGAACTGATTAACCTGGCTAAACTCGCTATGGACCACGATATACCTTATACAGTACTTCGTGATCAGATGTACAATCACCCTGTAATGAGTGAAGCATTTAATACTTTATTTGATATATAAATAAAAATTGGGACTTGGGGTACACATGACAGTCTTTCATATCAATCCTGAGAGTCTTGGATACACATGACAGTCTGTCATGCCAACCCTAAGAGTCTGGGATACACATGAGAATCTGTCATACCAATCCTAAGAGTCTGGGATACACATGAGAATCTGTCATACCAATCCTAAGAGTCTGGGATACACATGAGAATCTGTCATACCAATCCTAAGAGTCTGGGATACACATGACAGTCTGTCATGCCAATCCTGAGAGTCTGGGATACACATGAGAATCTGTCATACCAATCCTAAGAGTCTGGGATACACGTGACAGTCTGTCATGCCAGCCCTGATGTAAAAGACGGCTTGAAATCAAAATTTTCAAGCCGTCTTTTTGTTTACTCCAAAATTTTATTTAAGCCGCAAATTTTAAAAACCGTATTTCTTTAAGGCTCTGTAGACTTTAGCAAGCGGCAGGCCGACGACCGTATTATAATCGCCTTTTATCTCTTTAACAAAAACTGCTCCAAAAGATTGAATTCCGTATCCGCCAGCCTTGTCATACGGTTCATCTGTCTGAATATATTCTTCGATTTCCTCTTCTGACAGGTCATAAAAAGTAACTTCTGTACTGTCGGAAATAATTTCTTCAAAGTCTCTTGACTTTAATATCACAGCGGAGTACACTTCATGAGTGCTTCCGGATAAAGCCCTTATCATTTGACGCGCGTCTTCAATTGTGGCCGGTTTTTCATAAATTATTTGATTATGGCTGACTACTGTATCACAGGTTAACAGTATTGAATTATCATCTGCCGTCAAAACAGATGCTTTTAATCTTGCAGTTTCGATGACTTTAGTTTCGGGGTCGCTGTCTGTAATCTGTTTTTCATCAGCATCCGGTATAAGGATTTCGTACTCCAGACCAATCTGTGAGAGTAATTCACGGCGTCTTTTAGACTGTGAGCCAAGTATAAGTTTCATAAATGATACCTCCGGTGCGTAAGTTGGGTTAAGATGTCTGATATCCATTGTTTTTAGATTAAAAAACGTTATAATAGCATTAATACAAGTAATCAAAAAAGATACATATAATATATTAAACTAATTAATTTTAATAATAAATAGGTTAAACCTAAATACTAAATAGATAGCCGTTTTAAGAGAGGAGCAATCATGAGAGTAGAATTGACGAAATACAGAGTTAAAGAAGGTAAAAATGAACTGGTAGATGAGTGGATTGAGTATATGCATAATCATATGGATGACGTTCTCATGAATCTCGAAGGCGAGAAAATGTTCGTTGAAACTATCTTCCGTGAAGCTTTTAATGATGTGGAATACTTATACTGGTACAGTGTTCAGGATGACAATCAATCTGAAGATAACATTTCCAAAGCGGACCTTGATGAAAAACATTTAGAATACTGGGAACGCTGTATTGATAAAACTTTCAGACCTGAAGATATGAAGGCTGAAATTGTTATGATACCTGAACGTATCAGACGGGCTATGAGATATAATAACGATTAAAGGCACCCTTTTTGGGATGCCTTTTTTGTATGGACTTTGCTTTTAGCTGAAAAACAACAGAGTACGCCGTTGTCAATCTAATGACTTTTCAAGTCTTTTTTCTTTTGAAGCAAACGCTCGAACTCAGCTTCGAGTTTAGGAGTGGAACCTTCCGACAGTTCACTGAGTACACGGGTAATCTGAGTTTCCAGCACGAGCAGTTCGTCTTTGGAAGAATTTCTCGGCAGGGGAGTATCAGGGTTCACCAGTCTCTGGTCCTCTATATTGTAGGAAGTTTCTGCAATACTGTCCCGGAAACGTTTATCGTGAGAGACTAAAATGATTAGTCCCGGATAACTTTTCAGCATATCCTCGAGTGCTTCAATCGAATGGACATCCAGAAAGTTCGTTGGTTCATCGAGTATCAGCACCTGACTGTTCGACATCAGCAATTTAACGAGCTGAACCTTTACACGCTCTCCGCCGCTGATCACGGAAACTGTTTTATGAACTTCATCTCCTTTAATGTTCAAGCGGGCGAGTGCGGTTCTGACAGTGGTTTCATCGTAATTGCTGCTGTTCTGAATGTTTTTGAGAATACTCGAATTTAAATCCAGAGACTCAAGCTGCTGATAAAAGTAGCCGATATCCAGATTCGAGAACTGATACTTCTCGTAGATATAATTAAGCAGAGTCGTTTTACCTGAACCGTTTTTACCGGTAATACTTACTTTATCGGTTGCTTTTAAATAAAGTGAAACATCTTTTAGAAGCTCTTTCTCCTGTCTTTTTACAGTTTCACGCTCGAGCCGGATTACAGTTTTACCGCCGAGTTTTTCAATGTCCTGAGTATAGAAAATCACCTGTTTTTCTTCTTCGGGTTTTTCTTTTTCTTCCAGCTGATTCAGTCGTGATTCCATACCTGAAGCTACCTGATCTAATTTTTTTTGTAGTTTATTGAAATAAGGCTTAGCTCCTTTTTGTCTAAAATCCGAATCTGTTTTATTTTTGGGTCTATTCGACAAAGCAGCCTGTCTGGATTTGTTCTCAACTGCTTTTTCCAGATGCTGTTTTTCCCGAATGTATTTATCATATTCGAGTTTTGCACGCTGTTTATTATGTGCTTCAATTTCTTTGTAATGCGAGTAGTTTCCCGGATACACAGCGATTTTGGTATCTTCTATCGACCATATCTCGTCTGAAATTTTATCTAGAAAATCCCGGTCGTGGGACGCGACTATTTTAAGAGCTTTCTTTTGCTTCAATTCATTCAACAGCCATGCAGCATTTGTTTCGTCCAAATGCGTTGTCGGTTCATCCAGTAAAATGACACCTGCTGAATTTTTCAGGCCTTCCTGCAGATAAACTTTAGTCGTTTCTCCGCCGCTTTTTTTAAAATCGGCGTTTTTAAGCTGGGGAATATAAATTATATTCTCATTCGTAAGCTGTTCTGCATTATTGGCAATATAATTCAGCAGAGTCGTTTTTCCACTGCCGTTACGGCCAATCAGACCGATTGTTTTGTGTTCCTGTACAGTGATGTTATCAATCGCAAGTATTGTTTCACCGTTAATCTCTAAAGTAATTTTATTAAGATTCATCATAAAAAAGAGCCTCATTTCGTTGTCGAAATAAGGCTCCACACAGTATAATACAATATATAATTATATCTCCTCTTATTATAAACAGAGAAGAGTGTAATTATATGAGGTTATATATTATAAATGAGCTGCAGAGGATTACCCTATTTCGACATAATTTTCGCATAATAAATAAACTTAAATATGTCATAAGAAAAAGGATAATCTACTTCATTGTCCTGCAGTTCACCTCGCACGTGTATTTGTTATTAATAATATAAAACACATTAGAAAATATTGCAAATAAAGGATGGGGAATTATGGACCGTCATGAGTTTAAAAAACGTGTAATTGAATATGCACATACGATTGGTATCGATGATATCGGATTTACGACGGCAGAACCGTTCACAGAGTTTAAAGCTAAGCTTATTGATTATTATAAGAATGGTTATGAGTCGGGATTTGAGACGGGTACGATTGAGGAGCGGACCAATCCGAAAGCGAGTCTCGCCAATGCAAAAAGTATAGTGTCTATTGCGGTCGGTTATCCAAATAAACTGCGCAATGCCCCGAAATCGAAACAGGGTGAACGCCGCGGTATCTTTGCGAGAGCTTCGTGGGGAATGGATTACCATACCTTGCTTCGAACGAGACTGGAGAAACTGGAAGCCTTTATTAGAGAACTTGATCCGTCTATTGATTGTAAATCAATGGTGGATACAGGTGTGCTGAGCGACAGGGAAGTGGCACGCCGGAGCGGTCTTGGATTTTCAGGAAAGAATGGTTTTATCATCAACCCGAAACTCGGAACATATTCCTACCTCGGAGAAATGATTGTAAGTTATCCATTTCCTGCGGATGAAGAGCTGCTGGATTCCTGCGGAGATTGTAATATCTGTGTAGACCGCTGTCCGACAGGGGCACTCGTCGGAAACGGGCAGGTGGATTCTAAAAAATGCATTTCATTTCTTACTCAGACGAAAGGTTTCATGCCGATGGAGTACCGTTCTAAAATAGGGAACCGGCTTTACGGCTGTGATACGTGCCAGCAGGTCTGCCCGCGGAACAAAGGCATCAATACAGAACACCATGAAGATATTGTTCTTGAACCGGAAATTTTAAAGCCTGAACTTACCAGCCTGCTGCAAATATCAAATCGTGAATTTAATAAAACGTATGGCCACCTTGCAGGTGTCTGGCGCGGCAAGAAGCCGATTCAGCGGAATGCAATCATTGCACTTGCGCACTTTAAAGAAACTGCGGCAATTGATATACTGAAACAAGTTGCTGAAACGGATGTGCGTCCGGTAATTAAAGGCACTGCCTACTGGGCAATCGGCCAGATCTCAGGAGATGAAGCTCTTGATTATATTTATGAAAGATACGGCATCGAAACCGATGACGATGTAAAAAAAGAAATGCTTATGGGCATACAAGAAGCGAGTTAGGAAGAAGGAAAAAAAGATGAACCACGTTGTGCTGTACCAGCCGGAAATACCTCAAAATACAGGGAATATTGCAAGGACATGCGTTGCTACAGGCACGCCGCTGCACCTGATCAAACCGTACGGTTTCAGTCTGGAAGACAAATACGTGAAGCGTGCAGGTCTCGATTATTGGAAAGACCTTGAACTTTACGAGTATGAAACAATTGAAGATTTTTTTGAACAGAACAAAGGAAAGTATTATATGATTTCAAAATTCGGTAAAAAGAATTTTACCGATATGGATTACAGCAGTACAGACGAGAGGCATTATTTTGTTTTCGGCCGTGAGACAAAAGGACTGCCTGACTGGCTGAAGGAAAAGTATCAGGAATCACTGATGAGAATCCCGATGACCGATAAGGTACGTTCTCTGAATTTATCGAATACCGTCGGTATACTGGTATATGAAGCATTAAGACAGCAGGAGTATCCTGGACTGAAATAGGAGGATTTTTTAAATGAATGACGTTATTAAATTATTGAATAATCACCGTTCTTTAAGAAAGTTTACAGATGAAAAATTATCTGAAGAGACAATCAGAACACTGGTCGGCGCTGCCCAGAGTGCAAGTACATCAAGCTACGTACAGGCGTATTCTATTATGGGGGTCACTGACCCTGAGAAGAAAAAAGCCCTGCGTGAAATCAGTACGCAGAGCTATGTAGAACATAACGGTCACCTGTTTGTTTTCGTGGTGGATTTTTATCGTCATAAAGAACTTGCAAAACAGGCAGGTAAAGAAATTTCATACGATAAAACAGAAAATCTGATTGTCGGTGTCGTAGATGCCAGCCTGGCTGCACAAAATCTAGCGACGGCAGCAGAAAGTATGGGACTTGGTATTTGCTATATCGGTTCACTGCGTAATGATATTAAGAAAGCGGGAGAAATTTTAGGTCTGCCGGAAGGTGCCTTTGTACTCTTCGGCATGGTGGCTGGTTACCCTGAACAGGGAGAAGACGGTTCGAAAAAAGAACGTTTGCCATTTGAAGCGGTGTATCATGAAAATACGTACCAGAAAATCGACGAAGTTCAAAATGATATCGATGCCTACGACCAGCGCATCAGCGATTATTACAGCAGCAGAACAAACGGCAAACGCGATGATAAGTGGAGCGAACAGGTGACAGAGATGCTCAGTAAAAAACAGCGTCTCGATGTAGATACAGTCTTAAAAGAAAAAGGATTCTTAGGTCAATAAAAATATTTGAGTACACATATGAGTGGTCATATGTGTACTTTTTTAATATCAATTATTAAATTATTCAGAAATTATGTAGACGAACAAAAAGCCTAGTGATATAGTATGATTTAAATACATAGCAAAGAGGTATAATATGAAAACATTTAAAACATACTTATTCACGGTACTGTTTATTTTTGCAGTGGCAGGTTGTTCGGATGACAGCGAAGTTTCATCGGAAATATCAAATGATACTGGTGAAACTGCAGAGAAACTTTCACTTACCCAGTCATTACCTGCAGATGCAGTATCACTGGATCCGCATGGAAGTAACGATTCACCTTCTGAAAAGGTAAGGTCTCATATTTATGAAGGGCTAGTCAGCCAGGACGAGAATCTGGATATCGTGCCGGAACTGTCATCAGAGTGGGAACAAATAGATGATGTAACATGGCAGTTCACTTTACGGGAAGATGTCGAATTTCATGACGGCAGTGAATTTAATGCCGAGGCAGTGAAGGCGAATTTCGACCGCCTGCTTGATTCGAGCCGGGGCTCAACAAGAGCATTCGTTCTTGAGATGATTGAAGAAGTGAATGCAGTCGATGAATATACAGTAGAGATTATTACGGAATACCCATTTTCACCTTTACTCGGTCATCTGACACATGGCGCGGGTGATATGCTATCCAAAGAACTAATCGATGAAGATTATCAGCATGCGCTTGATGAAGCTGGACTTGATATCACACTGGATGAATATTACGAAATACGTGAAGCGGGCGGCAGCGGCCATAAAGAAATTGCAGAACAAATAACTGAACATACAAGTACGGTAGTGGAACAAAATCCGGCGGGAACGGGATATTTGAAATATGACAGCAGAACACCTGGTGAACAAACAATTCTGACAGGAAATGATAATTACTGGAATGGCGACGTCAATGTTGCTGATTTAACATTAAAAGTAGTAAGCGAAGCATCCTCAAGGATTGCGGAAGCTGAGACAGGGCAGTCGGATGTTGTAGCAGATGTACCGCCAAGTGACAAAGATAGAATAACGTCTAATGATGACCTGGTTTTAAATGAAACTCAGTCCGTGGCTCTTGAGTACATAGGCTTAAACACAAGAAATGAGTATTTACAGGATAAACGCGTGCGCCAGGCACTGACACATGCCTTTAATAAGCAGGCTGTAATAGACGGTATATATAACGGCGCCGGTACTGAAGCGGTGTCTCCGCTCGCGCCTGATGTTTTCGGCTTTGCTGAGTCACTTGAACCTTTGGAATATGATATGGAAGAAGCAAAAAGGCTGCTTGAAGAAGCAGGTTATGAAGATGGATTTACATTGACGATGATGGTGAACAGCGATAATGCACAACGTGTGGATACCGCGATCTGGCTGCAGCAGTCTCTTGAAGAATTGAATATTACACTGGAAATAGAACAGCTGGAGTGGGGCACGTTCCTTGAAGCAACAGGAGACGGAGAACATGACTTATATATTATGAGCTGGGGGAACTCAACGGGAGATCCAGACAATGCGATGACACCGCTGGTTCATTCATCAAGAATTGGCAGTCCGGGAAATCGTGCTTTCTTCGAAAATGATGAGGTAGACAGACTGCTTGAAGAAGGCAGCAGAGAGTCAGATGATGCAGTAAGAGAAGAAATATACAGCGAAATCCAGACTATCTTAGTTGAAGAAGCACCGCTGATCTTTATCCTGCACCCGCAAAAATATAATGTTTACAGTTCAGCTTTAGACGGTGTAGAAATTAGTCCTTATGAAGAATTCAATTTTCAAAATGTGAAAAACAAGCAGTAAATTATAATGAAAAATCCGGGGTATCTTTGAAGATATCCCGGATTTTCATATTTATATAATAAAGTGAAATTAATTAGCGAAGAACTGCTCTTTTTGGCTTTCGTGTTTATCGAGCATAATCTGATGATTTGGAATGCCTTGTTTAAGCAGCAAATCGACATTCTGTTTCAGGAACTCATCGCTGCCGACCACATAAAATAGGGCATCCTTATCTTCTGTCAGTTTTTCTGCCTCTTCATAGTACTCATCGCGTGTACTGACGAAGTGCGCAGTCAGATTTTTATCTGCTGAAGATTGGAATATATCAGGAAATAAGTAATTTTTAGATGAATCAATATTTAACGAGTGGATTTTAGCGACATTGTCATTATCATTCAGATAATCCAGAACCAGCGGTCTAAAAGTCGCAAGGCCGACGCCTGAAGAAAGCATATAAATATTTTTACCTTCACGCTTTAAAGGTACATTTGTATGTGTTTTAAATATTGCTGCTTTATCTCCAATGGGCATTTCATTTAAAATCTGTTTAAACTTCGATGCATCTTTTCTGATGCGGGTAGTAATCCCAATCGTGTTTTCGTCTTTCAAGGTAGAAATCGACATATGTCTGATTAAGCTTCTATCCGGCTTTTCTCCAGTGTTAAAACCCTCAAAAGCAAGGTGTATGTGCGAACCTTCTTCCCAGGTATAATCTTCAGGACATTCGAAAACAAAAGTTTTCACTTCGGGTGATTCATTAACAACATCTATCAGTTTACTCCAGTAAATTTGCATAAATATATTCTCCTTAAGGCTGTTATTTATGTATATCATGTATCTGTATTATATATTAACTGATAATTATTCTCAATTAAAAGGATTTTGATGAAAGCTGAAGGGGAAGTGGATGGACAAGGACGACGGTGAATTGGTGTCGTACTCGGGATTGACTTCAATTACGACGGCGAAACGACACCGTACCCGCAAATAAAAAAACAAAAAAACTGGACGGCACGAAGCTGTCCAGTTTAAAAAATTTATTGAATAAGACTATTCTCTAATTTTTGTCTCCCCGTCATCTTTATATCCCCAGTCAGTTTCGCGTCCTGCTGTAAGGATTGAAGTCAGAAAGGCTATACAAACCATTAAAATAAGAAATGCTTTCATTATTGATTTGCCCCCAGTACTTATATTAATTACATTTATTATAAACCATTCTGCAAAGATTAAAAAGGTTTTGTTGTAAAAAAGGTATTTTCTCTTTATTATTTTCTGTTTCTTTTTATGATTACGTTATTTTAATGGCTGTTTGGGGTAAGATAAATATAATATAAGATTAAATTACAAGGCGACGATTATTGGAGGATAAAAATTATGGCAATGAATTTTAAAATATTTGAAACGAAAGAACTTGCGGACATTTTTGCTGCGGATTTGTTGCGTAAGCAGATTCACAACAATCCGGAAAGCATTTTAGCGCTGGATGTTAATGAAGATTTATCACAAGTGTATGAAAAATTTGTCGGTGAAGTGAAAAATCATCCTGCAGACTTATCTGAAATTCAGCTGTATTCAGTAGGCAGAGGCGGTTTGGGTATTTTTAAAAACCTTGATATTCCTTCATCACAACTAAATGAAGGCGGAACAGCCGATGATCTTGATGACAAAGGCAAGAAGAAAGTGAATGTCGCACTTCTCAATTTAAATTCAAATAAAAAAGTCGGCTTTAACAATGACAATGATGAATTATTTAAAGCAAAAGAGCTCTTTATCTATGCAACAGGAGGAGATAAGGAGGAGGTTGTCAGAAGTCTTTACGATGCCAATCTCGAAGGGAGCAGCACGCTCAGCAATATTAAAAACCATCGCATGGTGACTGTCGTAATCGACAAAGATGCAGCAGGCAGATTAGATCATGACATAGTAGAATATTACTCTTATAAGTTTGCATAGTTTTTTCTTAATGAATCCTTTCGCAATATAGTATAGACTAGTAATGAATACTATATTTCGGGGGGATTTTTGTATGTCATTTAGAATTGAACACGATACGATTGGTGAAATTAAGGTGCCTGCGGATAAGTACTGGGCAGCGCAAACAGAAAGAAGCCGTCAGAACTTTCCTGTAGGCAAAGAAAAAATGCCGATTGAAGTTATCGTAGCATTTGCTCACTTAAAGAAAGCGACTGCGATTGTAAACAGTGATTTAGGGAAGCTTTCTCCTGTGAAAAAAGATGCGATTGTATTTGCATGTGAAAAAATAATTAAACGCGAACTGGATGATCATTTCCCGCTTGTTGTCTGGCAGACGGGCAGCGGAACTCAAAGTAATATGAACGTTAACGAAGTAGTCAGCTATGTTGCGAACGAGTATCTTAAAGATCAGGGCAGTGATGAAATTGTTCATCCGAACGACGATGTCAACAAGTCACAAAGCTCTAATGATACATATCCTACTGCGATGTATGTGGCACTGAGCCAGGCAGTTGAACATCAGCTTCTGCCTGCACTTGAAAAACTGCATGGTACTTTTGAAGAAAAACAGGAACAATTTAAGGATATTATTAAGATTGGCCGTACGCATCTTCAGGATGCAACACCGCTTACCTTAGGGCAGGAAATCAGCGGCTGGTCATATATGTTGGAAAAATCAAAAGAAATAATTAACCAGTCTAAAAAACAGCTCAGCAACCTTGCAATTGGAGGAACTGCTGTTGGTACAGGGATTAATGCTCACCCTGAATTCGGGAACAGAGTTGCCGACCAGCTTGCAGAACAAACGGGACTGCCGTTTATTTCATCACCTAATAAATTCCATGCATTGACGTCTTACGATGAGGTAGTATATGTGCACGGTTCATTAAAAGCACTCGCTGCAGATCTGATGAAGATCGCAAACGACGTGAGATGGCTGGCTTCAGGCCCGCGTGCGGGACTTGCAGAAATTGAAATTCCGGCAAATGAACCGGGCTCATCAATTATGCCGGGGAAAGTAAATCCGACTCAGTCTGAAATGCTGACTATGGTTGTAGCTCAAGTATTCGGGAACGATACTGCTGTAGGGTTTGGAGCTTCACAGGGTAACTTCGAACTCAACGTGTTCAAGCCGGTTATTTTATATAATACGCTGCAGTCTATTTACCTGCTGGCTGACGGAATGAGTAGCTTCAATGATAACTGTGCTGCTGGAATTGAACCGATTCAGGAAAACATTGATAAGTATTTAAATAACTCTCTAATGCTTGTAACAGCATTAAACCCTCATATCGGTTATGAAAATGCTGCTAAAATTGCTAAAAACGCACATGCCAAAGGAATCACTTTAAAAGAGTCTGCGCTTGATTCAGGATTGCTGACAGAAGAACAGTATGATAAATGGATTAAACCGGAAGACATGATTCACTCTAAAGAGTAGGAGTTTTTCGATGAACAAAATAAGCTTAATAGATATCGGATCCAACACGATTCGACTTGTACTTTTTGAATACACTAAGACACACGGCTTAAAAGAAATTAGAAACATTAAAACACCTGCACGTTTAGCTCAGTATATTGATGAAGATGGCTACATGGCAGAAGAAGGGATTGCAGCTTTATTAAAAATCCTGAACAGTTTTAAACAAATTTCGGAAAAATATCATATAACTAAGATTTTCCCGGTGGCCACAGCAGCCATCAGACAATCTAAAAACCGCGAGGATATTATCGGGCGCATTAAATCAGAACTTGATTTGGATGCGGTCATTATCAGCGGCGAAGAGGAAGCAACGCTTGGATTTGAAGCGGCTGTCCACACAATCAGTTATTACGATGCCGTGACAATCGATATCGGTGGGGGAAGTACAGAGCTTACTTTTTACGAGGATAAAGAAATCATCTACCGTACGAGTTTATCGTTTGGAGTTGTTACGCTCAGTAAAATGTTTTTTGAAGGTAAAAAACATAATGACAAAGCGGCGATTAAACAGACTAAGCAATTTGTGGAAACTGAGCTGAAAAAAGTGAACTGGCTGCGTGACCGCCGTGTGCCGATTTTGGCAATCGGCGGAAGTGCGCGTAACATAGCGCGTATTCATCAGTCGATGATCAGTTATCCGATAGCTGGTGTTCACGGCTATACTATGGTGCGCAATGATTTACAGGATGTATATAAGCTGTTGAAAAATACGAACACTGAAAACCTGGATGATATCGACGGCCTGAGTAAAGACCGCGCTGATATTATTCTGCCGAGTATCATTGTTTTCAGAACACTGCTTAATATTGTAGATGCCAAGGAATTCAAGTTCAGCCGCAAGGGGCTGCGCGAAGGTATGGCTATGCGCATTTTCAGTAAGGAATATCCTGTTGCTTTTAATAAGTACAGAGTATTTGAAGATTCGATAGAACAGCTGGCCAATGACTTTAATTTGGATCCAACTGATACAGATAAAAGAACAGAAATTGTTGACCGTCTTTACCATGAACTTGAGCGCCTGAATATTTTATCGCTGTCGCGTACAAATAAAATGATTATGAAACATGCTGCTGGGATATATTATTTAGGTGACTTTATCGACCGGGATGCATCGAGTCAGCATACCTACTATTTAATTTCCAACAGCAATATTAACGGCATCGGACATCGTGACCGCGTCAGACTTGCGCTGATAGCCAGTTATAAAAATAAAACACTGCTTGACTTTTATGCGAAGGAAACCGGCTGGTTTAATGATGAAGAACTGGATGAAATTCAGGCACTCGGTTCGCTCGTTAAATTTGCGAATGCCCTGAACATTTCCAATACGGAAATTGTCGAGAATTTACAATTATCGAAATCCGGAGATGCCTTCAGATTGAACATTCAGTACAATGGAGACCCGATCGCAGAAGAATATCATGCAGTCCGTCAGAAAAAGCATATTCAAAAAATTCTCGGCGGAGATTTGTGGATAGAATTTACAGAATCTTAATATTTACACGCTATAATTATGAGAGCAGGAGGATTATAAATGGCTTATAAATTAAACGATAAATCTTATTACAATAACCGCGAACTAAGCTGGTTGCGATTTAATTACAGAGTATTAGCAGAAGCAGGCGACACGCGTAATCCTCTTCTCGAACGATTGAAATTTATAGCGATAACGAGCTCTAATCTGGATGAGTTTTTTATGGTTAGGGTAGCTGGTTTAAAAGACCAGGTTAAGATGAATTATGCCGAGCCTGATACTAAGACTGGTATGACTCCGGAAGAACAGCTGTCCGGAATCGGTGAGCTGAACCGTGAAAACTGCCGTATTCAATACGAAATGTATCACGAACTGATGGAGGAACTGGAAAAGCTGAATGTGTTCCTAAAAAGACCGCATCAGCTTCACCAGTCATTGCAGGATAAACTGGAAAAACTGTTTGATGAAGAAATATTACCGGCTTTAACACCGCTTGGAATCGATGCATATCGTCCGTTTCCTAAGCTGATGAACAAAAAAATTAACTTATTCGTAGACTTATCGAATGAACTGGGCAAACAGACTGCGATTGTGCAGCTGCCGACAGTGATAAAAAGATTTTATGAATTATCACACGAAGGCAAGACCTATTTTGTTCTGGCGGAAGATATTATTGAAGAATATGTGTATAAACTTTTTAACGGTTATCAGATTGACAGAACATTCCCGTTCAGAATTACAAGAAATGCCGACTTAACGATACATGAAGAAGGCGCTGCCGATTTATTAATCGAAATCGAGCGTTTCTTAAAAGAACGTACTAAAGGTGCCGCGGTTCGTCTTGAAATCGACCGGAGCCGTGACATTACCATTAACGGATCTTTCCTCGAGGAGCAGCTTTCACTGCATCCTGAAGATGTTTATCGTTTTGACGGACCTTTGGATTTAACGTTTCTGTTCGAAATGACGGATAAATTAAAGTACAGATTTCCAAAGCTTTTATTTAAACCGTTTTTCCCGCAGCAGCCGAAATTTTTGGGGAACCGTAATGTGTATGAAGCAGCGCTGAAAGAAGATATATTCTTTCACCATCCCTACGAATCTTTCCAGCCGATTATTGAATTTGTGCAGCAGGCAGCAACAGATAAAAACGTCTTGGCGATTAAACAGACCCTTTACCGGGTATCCAGTGATTCGCCGATTATCGAATCATTAAAATTGGCGGCTGAAAACGGCAAACAGGTTACAGTGCTTGTTGAACTGAAAGCGCGATTTGATGAAGAAAATAATGTGCACTGGGCCAAAGAACTGGAAGACGCCGGCTGTCATGTTATATACGGCATGAACTATCTGAAAACGCACAGTAAAATTACACTGGTTGTGAAGAAGGTCAATAAAAAAATTGTTAAGTTTGTTCATCTGGGAACGGGAAACTATAACGATTCCACAGCCAAACTTTATACCGATATGGGAATTATTACGACAGATCCGCGTATCGGAGATGACGCTGTAAACTTCTTTAACTATTTAAGCGGTTATTCGCTTAAACCGGAATACAAGGAACTGCATGTCGCGCCATTTGAAATCAGGGATATGTTTGCTGAACGCATTGACCTTGAAATTGAAAGTCATAAAAAATACGGCAACGGTTATATTTTTGCGAAGATGAACTCTTTAACGGATAAGAGAATAATCGATAAACTGCTGCAGGCCTCTCAGGAAGGCATAAAAGTGGATCTTGTGATTCGCGGAATATGCTGTATGAAGCCGGGGATTAAAGATGTCAGCGACAACATACGCGTTATTAGCGTTGTCGGCAGATTTTTAGAACACTCGAGAATTTATTACTTTTATCATAACGGTGATAAGAAAATGTTCTTATCGTCAGCAGATATGATGACGAGAAATATGATCAAACGTGTGGAAATTTTATTCCCCATCAACGATCCGAGAATTGTAGAAGAACTGATCGAAGTGAATGAATTATTCTTAAGAGATAACGTGAAAGCACGTGTTCAGCTGCCGGACGGCACATATGAATATGTTAAAAATGATCTGCCGCCTTTGAGTGTTCAGGATGAACTCATGAAACGCGCTGTTGAAAACAGTGAGCAGAAGAAAACTGAATTACTGCAGGAATACAGCAACATACTGGAACGAATTAAAAGCCGGTTCAGGAAATAAGTTGTTTGATTTGCGGATTGTGAATTAGTACAGCACCCATTTTGGGTGCTTTTTTTGTTTGAGTGTTGATGGTGGGAAATTGTTGGTTTGATAAAATTCATGGAGTTGTTTGTAAGTACGCTGTTGATTTGACAACGTTCATGGAGCGGTTTTCTGTATGACTTTGAACAATAAAGTTCAAACAATTGTAAACCTCTCGTCATTGATATGGGAAAGCAAACGTATTTGACTGCCCATGTAATTTTGACATGGTAAACTAAACGGCTTTGACTGCCCATGTAATTTTGACATGGTAAACCAAGCGGCTTTGACTGCCCATGTAATTTTGACATGGTAAACCAAGCGGCTTTGACTGCCCATGTGATTTCGATATGGTAAACCAAGCGGCTTTGACTGCCCATGTAATTTTGATATGGTAAACTAAGCGGCTTTGACTGCCCATGTAATTTTGACATGGTAAACCAAGCAGATTTGATTATCCATGTAATTTCGACATGGTAAACCAAGCAGATTTGAATGCCCATGCAGTTTCAACATGGTAAACTAACAGCCGTTAAATCCCCATGTCACTCCAACATGGGCAGTAAAAGCGCAAAACCACCCAAATATTCACTAACACAAAAAAGCTGTCTCACCAATTTTTTGATGAGACAGTTTTAAAATATTATACATCCAGCGTTACACTGATTTCTTCGTCTGTAATCGGATGGTTAAATGAAACTTTGTAGCCGTACAGGTGAAGATAGGGTGACGGCGGGCCGCCGTACAGTTTATCTCCGACAAGCGGGGCGTTTAAGTGTTTCATATGCGCACGGATTTGGTGTGTTCGGCCCGTTTCCAGTTCGATTGTCAGTTCTTCATATTTGTCTGTTACTTTCTTGCTAATAATATGCGTCACAGCGTCTTTGCCTGTTCTCGTGACATGGAAAATATTCGTGTGCGGCTTTTTACCAAGCGGCGCGTTAATTTTCTGTGCAGTAATTTTACTGTTTTTCTTCACGTGCCCCATGTAAATCCGTTTAATTTTATTTTCACTAAGCATATAGTCGAGCATCTTCTTCATATATGCATTTTTTGCCATCAGTACAAGTCCTGTTGTATCCACGTCCAAACGGTGAACTGGTTCAACATATTCGCTCGTAACTGTATTAATCACGTCGTTTACGAGTGTGTTGTGTTCACCGGGTTCGTTCGGATGAACTTTCTGGCCAGGCGGTTTTGATGCGACAAGCAGGTTTTCATCTTCGAAAAGAATAACTGCCTGCTTCGAGCTTTTCTTATAACTGCTCGCTTCACTGAAATCAGGCAGTGTGACTGTATCTCCTGTTTTAAGTTCAGTTTTTACCGGCTGTACTTCACCGTTAATAACGATATCTTTCGACATGCGCAGCCAGTGCATTTCCTTTTTAGGAATATGAAGTGCAATCAGAGCTTCTTCCAGAGTAAATCCATTGAATTTCTCAGGTACGGTAAATTTCATATTATTCTCCCGCAGCTGCTGTCATAAATTCTTCGAAGCCTTCAGCTGATCCCGGATTTCCTTCTAAGCGCTCAACTTCTTTGCCGTCTTCAAAGTAAATAAGTGTCGGTGTAGAGTTAATGTTCCACGTTGCCCATGCATTCTCGTATTCATAAACATTAAGCTGGGTCACTTCACCCTCAACGCTGTCCAGAGCTTCTGTCAGCATTGGTGTGGCTTCCATACAATGCGAGCATATAGGACTCCAGAAGTAAACGAACTCTCCTTCACCTGAATTCACAATTTCTTCAACTTCTGCAGGCGTCTTATTTGCCTGGTAATCTTCGTTATCCAAAAGATCGATTGTCGGACCTGTCAGCTCATCAGGTTCTTTATCAGTGTACGGATAGTATCCTGAGTCACTTAGACTTTCCGGATCCGAGGTCTGATTGTTCATGAAAATGAAAACTCCAATAAATACAACGACGATTAAACCAATAATGCCGTAAAAAATCTTGTTGCCCATAATTAATAGCTCCTATTCTTTAATCTTTTTTAATGAAAAATGATAAAATGAAAATAATGATAAATGCAGTCAGTGCAAGCAGGGGAATGGTAATAAATCCAGCCCAATTTATATATTGTACTGTACAGGATACACCCATACAAGCATTGGCGCTCTCGCCGAGGGCCGGAATTTTCTGCAGTGCGTAGTGATAGGTGGAAACCAGTATCCCAATACCGCTCATTGCACGGACGTATATTCTTACGTTAGCATCGTTTTTAATAAGGCCGATAAACGACAGCAGTACAAGCGGGTACATTAAAATACGCTGGTACCAGCACATCTCGCACGGTTCATACAATCTGATTTCACTAAAGTATAAAGAGCCCAGCATAGCAATTAATGACACGATAAAAATCATTTGCATGTACAGTTTGTTACTTTTCATATCAGCGCTTGTCCTTTCGTTTTAGTTTTGTAACTTACTTTTATATTATAAGTGTTAACAGCTGTATTAAGTGTAACAAATTTCTTACAATTTATTAAAAGGGATGATAACAGTGAAAAGTAAGTTACAGCTTTTAAAAGATATTGCTGAGTTCTTAAATACGGAAACCCACCGCCAGTCGATGATTGACGGGGCATTGAAAATGCTCATCGACCATTCAAATTTTAAAACCGGCTGGATATTTTTTATTAATGAAGACGGCAGGCATGAACTGAGCGCACATTATCAGCTACCGCCTACTTTGCAGTATAACGGTCATACATACCTGTGCAATGACAAATGCTGGTGCGTCAATAAATTTAATAAAGGAGAATTGTCGAATGCGACGAATATCGTAGCCTGTTCGAGGCTCGAAAAGGCTGCGCGGGAAATGCCTGATGAAAATAATAATATTACACATCACGCTACAGTGCCGCTGATTTCCGGTGTGGAATCTTTCGGTTTATTAAATGTGGCGACACCTTACAGTACTGAGTTTCAAAAGGATGAGCTGGATCTTCTGGAGTCGGTGGCCTTTCAGCTCGGTTCTACACTGAAACGGCTGGATTTAACGACGCGGGAAAAAGAAAATATGATTATCAAAGAACGTCAGCGGCTCGCACGCGAACTTCACGATTCGGTTAACCAGATGCTGTTTTCTATCGGTATTACATCTCATGCGGCTAAAGCTTTAAAGGACAGCGAGCAGAGCAGTCTCGCCTTTGAAAGAATAGAAAATACATCGAAATATGCAATGAAAGAGATGAAGGCGCTGATTTGGCAATTAAAACCAATCGGTCTCGAGAACGGTATAATCGAAGCGGTCAATCATTACGCTAAAATTCTCGATTTGAATATAGAAATTACAGTGAATGGTTTTTATAATATACCGGACGAGACAGAAATTGAATTGTACCGTATCGTTCAAGAGGGACTTAATAATATCAGGAAACACGCGGGGACAAAAAATGCAGAAGTACTGCTGGAATTTACTGATGAAGAGCTGAGGCTTGTAATCAGTGACAAGGGCAGGGGTTTTATTCCGGCAGAAAAAACAGGTGTCAGCCATGGGCTGACAAACATGCATGAACGCGTACATAAAATGGGCGGTTCCTTTGAAATTCAGTCCGGCCAAGGGCTCGGAACTGTGTTAATTACACGTATAAAACTTGGAGGCAATTAAATGTATAATATAATTCTTACTGACGACCATCAGGTTGTAAGAGAAGGCATGAAATTTTTATTATCAACAACATCCGACATTAATGTAGTTGAAGATTTTGACAGCGGCCGGGAGACGCTTGAATATCTGGAAGATAATCATGACAAGATTAATCTCGTGCTAATCGATCTCGTCATGCCTGAAATGGACGGGATTGAGCTGACTGCTTTATTGAAAGAAAAGTATAAACACATTAAGGTGCTGGTTCTTTCAAGCTATACGAGCGAGGAATACATTCGTCCTGTCTTCCGTGCCGGAGCGGACGGTTATATTATTAAGGAGATGGATGTGGAAGAACTGATTCAGTCGATAAAAAACGTTATAGAAGGTGACAGGGTTGTGCATCCTGACATTTTAAAAGTTATCGATAAAACAGGCAATCTGCCGCATGAACGGAATATACTGTCGAGAAGAGAGACTGAAGTGCTGAAGGAAATTGTTAAAGGCCAGTCTAACAAGGAAATCAGCGAGGCGCTATTTGTCAGCGAGAAAACTGTTAAAACCCATGTGAGTCATATCTTAAATAAACTGGAAGTGTCAGACCGGACTCAGGCTGTCATTTATGCAATAAAATTCAACATTATTGATTTTTAGTGTAAAATGATAAAAATTATTCATCCTGTGAAAACGCTTAACCATGCGTTTTAGAGCAGTTCATCCATAATCTTTACTTTAATTTTATAGACAAATATCCATTTAGCAAAGTATACTTGAATACATATTCAGAAAGTATTAGCTAAGGGGGATATACATGAAAGTAGGAAATAAACTCACACTCTATATTGTAATCGCTTTAATTGCGGGGATTGCAGTAGGGTCAATATTTAATACAATGGCGGACGCTGCATGGGTCCAATGGATTGATCAGTACATATTTAATGTGCTCGGGCAAATATTCTTAAATCTTATCTTTATGGTAGTTGTACCGGTCGTATTCATTTCGATTGTACTCGGAGTTGTAAGTGTCGGGGACCCGAAAACACTCGGACTTATCGGTATTAAAACAATGGTTTTCTACTTGATAACAACTGCAATTGCAATTTCACTGGCTATTGGAGTTGCATTGATACTTGAGCCTGGTGAGGGACAGGCAGACTTATTGAATACCGAGGAAGTGTCGGAATACCGATCGACAGAACTTGAAGGCGGCGACACACAGCTTGCGATGGAAACAACATTTGATCAGACATTAATTAATATTATTCCTGATAATTTATTTGTTGCACTGGCTGATCAGAACATGCTTCAAATTATTGCTTTTGCAATTTTTATCGGCGTCGGGTTAATTGCCGTCAAAGAGAAAGCAGGCGGAATCATTACATTATTCGAACAAGCTAACGAAGTAATAATGTGGATTGTTCTGGCAATTATGAAATACTTTGCTGCATTCGGTGCATTTGGCCTTGTAGCAACTGCATTTACACAGGCTGGCTTCGGCGCTATTCAGCAGCTCGGAATGTACTTTATCTGTGTGCTGCTGGCATTATTCATACATTTTGCCTTAGTATATGGTTCGGTAGTTCAGTTCCTCGGCAAGAAGAGCTTTGTCTGGTTTATTAAGAACTTTGCACCTGCAATGTCGGTAGCATTCAGTACTTCATCTTCAAGTGCTGTGTTGCCTGTATCACTTGAAACTGCGCAGAACAAACTTGGTATCCGCAAAAGTATCTCAAGTTTCGTACAGCCGCTTGGTGCAACTGTGAATATGGACGGTACCGCAATTATGCAGGGTGTTGCGACAGTATTTATCGCTCAGCTGTCAGGTATCGATTTAACAATCGGACAAATGGCGACTGTCGTCATTATTGCGACAATTGCAAGTATCGGAACAGCAGGAGTACCGGGTGTCGGTCTCGTAATGCTCGCGATGGTATTAACTGCAGTAGGACTTGATCCGGCAGCAATTGGTATTATTCTCGGTATCGACAGACTTCTGGATATGACGCGTACGGTAGTTAATATTACTGGTGATGCAACGATTGCGCTTGTGATCGATCATCAGCAGAATGTTAAAGAAGGCAAGTTCATTAAAGGCAAGAGTAAATATGTTGACGGTGAAATCGTCAATAAGTAATTAAAAAACAAGGAAGTATGACGAGGCAGTATCACACTGTCTCCCGTACTTCTTTTTATTTATTTAAGTAGAATGAAAAATTTTGTTCAATAGTGAATAATTAGTGAATTTTTTCATAATCTCTTTAATTTGTAATAATTATCATTTACAATGTATATCAGGTAAATTGATATACAAGCATAATGGATTAACTTTTAATCGCGGTGCTGTGAAGGGACGATTTTAATGGATAAGCAGGAATTTACAGAGATTCTACAGTCTAAGTTCAAGATAGTTCGAACGGAGGCTGGATACACCCAGGATGCTATGAGCCACACCATTGGATTATCCAAAAAAACGCTGGTACAAATAGAAAAAGAGCGAATATTACCCAACTGGACAACATGTATCTCGCTTTGTGCACTGTTTAGAGATAGTGAAGTACTGACGAATCTTTTTGGCGGAGATCCACTGGAACTTACGCAGGTCTTATCAAGAGGCTCGGCAATATACCCAAATTATGAAAAAGAAAATATTTATTGGGAAACACTTGAATCAAATAATGGCTATAAATTGGAATTCAACAAAACGAATTCAATTTACAGAGTGTTAAATGCAGATAACCAGCCGGTTCATGCATCATATATTGAAAGAGAAATAAGAACTTACTTCGAACGCAAAAGCAATCGGTAAGTTTCAGCACCCGCGAGGGTGCTTTTTCTTTTATTTCTGTAAAAAGTAATATATAGTTATTAAGTTGAATAAGGGGTGAAATAATAATGAATCCAATCATTCAGGTTATGATGATGGCGCTGATTGGTGCGCTGATCGGCGGTCTGACAAATACGATTGCAATTAAAATGCTTTTCAGGCCGTATGAAGCAAAATACCTGTTCGGCAAACGGCTGCCGTTCACACCGGGAGTAATCCCTCTCCGGCGGGATGAGGCCTCGACGAAACTTGGTGAAATTATAACAGGGCATCTGTTAACACCGGAAGTTTTCGAAGAGAAATTAAAAAGTACGGAAACTGATAAATTAATAATGCATTTTATAGACAGGCAGATAGAAACGATAGAAACCGAACGGCTGACTCCGGGTTATTTCCTGGAACGTCTGTCGTCGGGTCTGACAGAAAAAATCGTTACTTCATTTAATGAAGAAATACGTGCAAAAGTCTTTGAAGAAGGACAGAAATTGTACGTCAGAACGATAAATGATATCATGCCCGAAGATGCGCTCCATGCGATTGATAATAAAGTATCTCATCTTGCTTATGATATTAACGATAAACTCGTACAGTATATTTCTTCTGACAAAGGATTTCATGACATTTATACAATGGTTGATGAGTTTACTGAAAACAGAGGCCGTCTTGCCCGCAGTTTAAAATACGTGATGACAAAAGAATCGATGACCGAGCGCGTTCAGACTGAACTGCTGAAACTGATTCAGCAGGAGAAGATGATTAATATTGAAACACGGGTCATAGAAGATGAGTATAATAAACTGAAGCAGAGCGGATTATCTGAACTAGTGACGAGCTCAGACCTCGATAATATCTTAAATAGTATTATAGAAGTGATGCAGCAGAAAATTGATATTAGAAAAATATTAAATACACCGATTACAGACTTCAATAAAGATCTTTTTATCCGCTTTAAAGAAAAAGGCAAATACAAGCTGAAGGATAACTTTATCGAGTATTCGGGCAAGAACATGAGTAAGATAATGAATAAACTGCAGCTTGCAGAAGTTATTAAAAAACAGATTGACAGTTTTGAGCTGGCTAAACTGGAATCTCTCGTCATGGATGTTGCAAATAAAGAATTCAAAATGATTATGATGCTCGGCTACGTACTCGGTGGAATTGTCGGGATTGCCCAGGGCATATTAGTATTGTTTTTCTAAATAGTAAATTTGTGTTAATGTAACACTATCAAACTAAAAGGAGTTTTATATTAATGGCTAATGTATACGATCAGGCAAATGCACTTGAAAGTGCACTGCGCGAATCAGAAGAATTTCAGCAAATGAAGGAACTTTACAGCAAGGTTAACGAAGATGCTGAATCAAAAAAATTGTTTGATGATTTCAGAGATATTCAAATGACATTACAGCAAAAACAAATGCAGGGCGAAGAACTTTTAGAAGAAGAAATTCAAAAAGCTCAAAACTCGGCACAGGAAATTGAAAATGATGAAAACATTAAAGGTTTAATGGAAGCTGAACAGAAAATGAGCCAGCTGATCCAGGACTTAAACCGTGTTATCATGAAGCCTATCGAAGAGCTTTATGAAATTAATAATCAATAAATAGAAAAATTAGTTGAGAGGCCGTGCCGGCCTCTCTTTTTTGTTATAATGTTGAAGAATAGAGTTTTTTCTGAAGGAATGGTGAATCTAATGGTTAAATTTATCCATGCGGCAGATTTGCACCTGGACAGTCCGTTTAAATCCCGGTCCAAGATGCCGAGTAATATACTGGAAATTTTAATGACAAGTACATATAAAAGTGTCACCCGGATGATTGATTTTGCAATTAAAGAGGGTGTGGATTTCCTCCTTATCTCAGGGGATGTATTCGATCAGTCGAACCGTTCTTTGAAGTCTGAAATATTCCTTAAAAAAGAATTTAACAGATTAAAAGAAAAAGGCATCTTCGTTTATATGATCCACGGAAACCACGATCCAATTTCCTCCGGCTTTAAAACGACGTGGCCGAATAATGTGTCCGTCTTTAAAGAGAATGTTGAAACTTATGAAATGCTGAGCTCGAAGGGTGAACGGATTTATCTGCACGGTTTCAGCTATCTGCTGGACGAATCCTATGAAAACAAACTGGATGAGTACCCGACAAATACAGATAACCGGGGTATTCATATCGGTATGCTGCACGGAACATATGCAAAAACAAAGTACGATGCTAAGCGCTATACAGAATTTAATCTGGAAGCACTGAACAGCAAACTGTACCATTATTGGGCGCTCGGTCATATTCATGTCCGGTCGCAGCTGGCGGATTTACCGCAGGTTCATTATTCAGGCAACATCCAGGGGCGTCATAAAAATGAAACCGGCGAAAAGGGTTTTCTCCTTGTCGAAGGGGACGACGTTTCTTTATCGGCAAACTTTGTTCCGGTACAGGAAGTGGTTTTTGAAAATCTTGAACTGGATACAAATTCACTGAGGAAAGAAGAGCTGTATCAGCAGATTGTTGAATTCAAACAGAGTCTGAGAGAGAAGAGCAAGTACATTGTTAATCTTCAGCTGAACTATGACGGAGAAGATGAAATTTCTCAAAGCGACTATAATGAACTGATCGAACTGCTCCAGGAAGATGAAGTGAATATTTCTGAATTCGTCTGGATTGATAATATTAATGTCTCATATAATAATGAAGAGCAGATAGCATTGCTGAAAGATATTAAAACGAGTTACTCAGATAATGAAGAGTTATTCAGAAGTGCGGTTAATACGATGTATATGGATCCGAACATTAACCGTTATCTGCCGCCAATCAGTGAAGTATCGCCGGGCGAACTTCTCAAGATGGGTGAAGATCGTCTAAAAATGTTGATGAGGAAGTAGTGAAATTATGAAAATCCTATCAGTAAATATATACGGCTACGGTAAAATTATTAAACAGGAATTTAATACAAATCAGGATTTCATTCAGATATTCGGTGAAAATGAAGCCGGCAAGTCGACGATGATGTCCTTTATTCATTCTGTGCTGTTCGGTTTTCCAACGAAAAAGGAACAGGAGCCGCGCCGTGAACCTCGTATGCATAACCTTTACGGCGGCAGGCTGACAGTAAAATTTAAAGATGAACCAGAACCCGTGGAAATAGAGAGACTAAAAGGAAAAGTCCAGGGCGATGTGAAGGTGTACTTTAAAGATGGTACAACTAAGGGTGAAGAATGGCTTACTAAAAAAATGAACTATATAGACAAACGTACATACCGTTCTATATTTTCGTTCGATGTGCTCGGACTTCAGGATATTCACAAAAATATGACTGAAGACAAGCTGCAGGAATATCTGCTCCGTGCAGGAGCGCTCGGCTCCCACGAATACGATGAGATGCTGAATGCCATCGACAAAGAACTTAAAATGCTGTACAAGAGAAACGGCATTAACCCGGTTATTAATACAGAGCTTCAGGATTTGAATGATTTAAGCGAAAAAATCCGCGGGCTTGAAAAACATGAAGAAGAATATAAAATGTTTATTAATGAGCAGGTTAAAACGCTCGAAAGCTTAAATTCCAAAAAACATGCATTGAATCAGATGGAAATGATCCGCAAGCAGAAAATGAAAGAAGTCATGTATCACAAAGATATTAAAGACTGGAAGGCGCTTGAGAGCAAGCTTAATATCGAACCGGTCAACTTCCCGGAGCGCGGAATCGAACGTTACGAATCACTGCGTAACCATGTTAAACAGACGGCCAAAGATATCGGTCTCCGTCAGGAGAAACTTAAAACACTGATTGCTGAAATACAGCATGTGAAGTTCCCTGATAAAAATATAATCAGCTATCTTGAAGCACTGCAAAAAGAAGAACCCGAAATTAAACAGCAGAACATGGAAGCTGTACGTTTATCAAACTCGGCAGCAAATCTTGAAAATGAGATTTTAAATCTGCAGAAAGACATCGGCTGGCAGGAAGAGCACCCGGATGTCGACGATTCGAATATCGTTCGTGAGTCCGTGCAGTCACTGCTGTCGAAGTACGATGAAATTATGCTGGAAGAACAGTATTTAATTCGTGAGATTGATCATTTGAGAGCAGATATTAAACAGCTTGATGCCGAAATTGAAGAGTCGGAACGCAATCAGATTGACGATGGCAGAATGAAAAAGAAACGCGAAGTGCTGGATCGTGAATTCGAACTGGTTGAAAAGAAACGCATGTATCAGCTGATTGAAAAAGATTACGAACGCGAAAAACGCGAACGTGACAGAGTAAAGAACTGGCAGGCAGCGCTGATTATTACAATCAGTATTATCGCAATAGCGATCGGTGTTATGTTTATTATCAACAACAGCTACTTATACGGCGGACTTTCGCTTGCTGTGGGTGCGGCAGCGCTGTTTATACTGGTTATTACGAATAATCGCGAACAGGATACGCTGAAGACCGATTATCAGCAGGAAGTTGACACGCTGCAGGATGAAATTAATGCACTCAAAAACGAATATGATATCGACTTTGATATCGATGATGCTAAAGATCTTCGGCAGGAATTAAAAGGCCTGCGCGCGAAACGCAATTCATTTTCAGTTAAACTGGATGATCTGAAAGAAACGCTGTCAGTAAACGAAGCGAATCAGGATCATTTAAACACACAGCTTGCTGAAGTGAAACATAATTTGAAAGTGAATCCCGAACTTGACGATAAATATATCGTCGATGCAATATACACAATACGCCAGATTAAACAGAAGCGTCATCAGATTAACAGAGAACAGCAGGAACTAGATAATATTACTAAAAATCTGAATGATTTTGACACACGTGTAAGTGAAGAAGTGAGCGCGTTCGGTATTCATTACAAGCAAACTTCCATCTTCCATGAAGCAGGTCAGCTGTCGTCGAAACTCCAAAAAGATGAGGCGATGTATTACAACCTCAGAGAACAGGCGGACCTTCTGGAAAATGAAATTACAGTACTGGAAGAGCGGAATGCAGCATCGCAGCGTGAGCTGAATCAGCTTCTGGATTATGTGGAGGCGGACGACGAGGAAGAATATTACTATTACGCGAGAAAACACAGCGAGTATATAAACAATGTCAACCGCTTTAAAGAACTAAGCGACAAACTGGATGAAGAACACTTCGACTATGACCTCAGAAACGAGCTGTCGGGCCGTCTCTTAGCAGATTTGAAAGCGGATGAAGATAATATCGGTGCCCAGCTTGATAATCTGAATGAGCAGATTCAGCTGGAACAAGAGGCACTGGTTAAAATCAACAATGAAATCAAGCTTCTGGAAAGTGACGGCAAGCTGAGTGAACTGAACCACCTCTACGGTATGCGTAAAGGCGTTGTGCAGAGTCTGGCTGAAGAATATATGTCCCTGACATACATTCGTATCTTAATTGAGACGCATATTAAAGCCATCAAAGATGAGCGTCTGCCGATAGTAATAGAAGAGGCGAGGGAAACATTTGAATTTGTAACGAAAGGCCGTTATATTAATGTCATCTACAGTGACGAAGGCATTTTCGTGAAACATAAAAATGGACAGGTCTTCCATCCGCTTGAACTGTCACAGTCGACCAAGGAAATGCTGTACATCAGCTTGCGTCTAAGCCTTATCAGAGCACTAAAAGGCTACTATCAGCTGCCGATTATTATCGACGATGCATTCGTCCATTTCGACAGCGAGCGTACGAAAACGATACTTGATTACTTTAGAAGTAAGTCAGACGACCAGGTACTGTACTTTACATGTAATTTAAATACGAGTATTCCATCTGCTCAAACAATCAAACTAAAAGAAAAAACGAAGTAGGAGGGTTCAGTAATGAATAATATTTCATCATTACAGCCTGGAGATTCAGTGGATACATTCTTCTTAATTAAACGCAGCCAGCAGGGTGTCACAACTCAGGGTAAACCGTACATGACAATCGTGCTGCAGGATAAAACAGGAGAAGTCGAAGCGAAACACTGGAATGTTACGCAGAAAGATATCGATGTACTGTTGCCGGAAACACTTATTAAAGTTAAAGGTGATATTATCGATTACCGCGGCAAAAAGCAGATGAAAATTGCAAACTTCCGTCTTGCGACACCTGAGGACGGGCTGGAAGCGAAAGATTTCGTAGAAAAAGCACCGATTGACGGCGATGAACTGTACGATAAAATTTTAGACTACTGCCTGAAAATCGAAAACGGCAGTCTGCAGCGCATTACGCGCCAGCTGCTGACTAAATACCGCAAAGAATTCTCGTACTACCCGGCAGCGATGACAAACCACCACGACTTTGTGTCAGGACTCGCATATCATGTATATTATATGCTCCGTGTAGCTGATTCTTTATGCGACATTTATCCGACGCTTAACAGAAGTCTGTTATTCAGCGGAATTATTCTGCATGATATCGGCAAGGTTAAAGAATTGAGCGGCCCGATTGGTACGACATATACTAATGAAGGAAACTTGATCGGCCACATCGTGATTGCAACAGAGGAAATTACGAAAGTCGCAGATCAGCTGAACATTGAAGGCGAAGAAGTCATGATACTGAAACACTTAATTCTGAGCCATCACGGCAAACTTGAATATGGTTCGCCGAAAGTTCCGATGATTAAAGAAGCGGAAATTCTGCACTTTATCGATAACATTGACGCACGTATTATGATGATGGACAAACATATTGATAAGGCGGATAAGGGTAAATTCACAGAAAGAATCTTCCCGCTTGAATCACGCAACTTTTATCGTCCGGAAAGTTTTTAATATAATTATTACTGGTAAATCCCCGCAGAAATGCGGGGATTTTTTTGTAATTGGAGTGATTGGAGTGAGAGGTGGATTGATTGGGTGTGCTGGAACCCGACGGCGACTCGGTGTCGTACTTGAGAATATGCTGGAATACGACGGTGCTCCGGTGTCGTACTTTAAAAGATGTTGGAATACGACGGTGCTCCGGTGTCGTACTTTAAAAGATGTTGGAATACGACGGTGCTCTGGTGTCGTACTTTAAAAGATGTTGGAATACGACGGCGCTCTGGTGTTGTACTTGAACCGCTGCTTAACCTCAACGGCGGCACGACGTCGTCCTCCAACGACAAAAAAACGCAAAGCCACAGGCTTTGCGTCAAGTAATATTCAGTATTATTCAGAGTCTTCTTCAGTATCTGCTGATTCTTCACTTTCTGATTCTTCTTCAGCATTTTCTTCAGTTGGAGCGCCTTCTGATTCTTCTTCAGCTGCAGCGTCTTCCTGCTGTGCGTTTTCCAGTGCTTCATCAGCGTTCAGGAATGTTTCTTCAATGTAGGATTGTATTTCTTCGTTTTCAAACGACACGTTGTATTCCTCTAAAAGATCACGGTAACCCTGCAGTGCCTGGCTTGGATCTTCCTGGATTTTCTGGTTTACAAGCTGTGTTTTGATAGTGTCTAATTCTTCTTTAGGAGTGTCTTCAAGAGACACATCTTCGTTAAGAATGATATGGTAGCCGAATTGTGATTCGACAGGCTCTGAAATCTCGCCCGGCTCAAGTTCGAATAGTGCTGTTTCAAATTCTTCAACCATCTGTCCTTTGCTTACATAGCCGAGTTCACCATTTTGCTGCGCACTGCCTGTATCGTCTGAGTTCTCAGACGCGAGTTCACCGAAGTCAGCGCCGTCATCAAGCTGTTTTTTTAAGTCATCAGCTTTTGTTTTTGCTTCTTCTTTAGTCATTGCCGCTTCGTCCTCTTCACCTTCAGCGGATTCAGCATCTTCTTCGCCTTCTTCAGCGAAAGATACGAGGATGTGAGATGATTTTCTCACGCTATCGAATGCTTCTTCATCAGTGATTTCAAAGTAATCAGCAAAGTATAAGTCGTTTAATGCATTAGATACGCGCTGCTGCTTGTATGTATCGACAGTCATTCCCGGCTGTGATTGCTGGAGCATCATTGCGAAGTTTTCCTCGCCGCCGTACTGTTCAATTTCAGCATCGATCTGTTCATTAAGTTCATCCATATTTAGTTCTTCACTGTATTTATCAGTTAAAACTTTATCCAATACTAATTGGAAGGTCTGGTTTGCGACCTGATTTGTTCCAATCTGGTTCAGAACGTCATCAGCTGTAACATCTCCTGCGTCACTCGTAGCGAGAACGCTGCCGAATTCTACATCGCCTTCTTCTGTTGAAGCCGAATCTGTATTTTCTTCGCCATCATTGCTGCACGCAGCGAGACTTACTAAACCTAAACCTAATATAATTGGTGCTAATTTCTTCTTCATTCTCAAACTTCTCCTCCCGGTTGCATATACAAGGCATAATATATCATATAAAAAGGACGGTGCACAAACTTAAACACACCGTCCTGTAAAAATATTCTGTTTTTTTACCAGCTAGTTATTGTCGCTGTCTTCTTTTTTGTCTTCGCCTTTAGCTTCTGACATCGCAGCTTCAGCTTTATTGGAAATATTTTCGATATTGCCCTGGAGCCTTTCGATGTTCGGATTGATGTCCGCCTGGAAGTTTGAAATCATCGATTTTACCTCGTCACCAAGAGTGGAGAAGACCTCGCTTGATTCATGTTTCGTTTTAAGGAAAGAGTTTTTAATTTCTTCTCCTTCGATTTTAAGCTGGTCCATCTGCATTTTTAAATCACCGGAACCTCTTTTTAATGACTGCTGCAGTTCTTTCCCTGATTTAGGTGCATTTAAAAAGGATATGAGCATGCCGCCTGTAATTCCGACTGCGAATCCTACACCGATATTTTTAAGTTTCATATTCATTCACATCCTTTATCTCAAATATAATATACCCTGCTTTAATCTTAATTATTCATTTAATTTATTTTTAATTGCCGCTTCAAGATCGGAACGGATTTCAGGTGTGTTGTTCTCATCTTCAACACTGACCCATTTATATCCGAAGCCGTCGTGTTCTTCTTTGTAGCGCGGAATAATATGGAAGTGAAGGTGAAATACCGACTGCGAAGCATACGCGCCGTTATTCTGTACAACGTTTAAACCGGCAGGCTGAAACGCATCTCTGACTGCGGTTGAAACTTTAGTAATTACACTCATGAGTTTCGCGCCTGTTTCCTCATCAAGGTCAAAGATATTTTCAATCGGCTGTTTAGGTACGACTAATGTATGGCCTTTAACGATCGGGAAGGCATCCATAAATGCAATAACATCGTCATCTTCATATACAATGTTAGCCGGTATTTCTCTGTCGATAATTTTTTCAAAAATTGTCTTATTCATCTCAATATCCTCCATTAAAAACTTATGATATAGTTTTACTTAAGTATCAGTATACAAATAATTAGAATTATTTAAAAGGAAGTCAGACGATGGTATTAGAAATTAATCAGCTTACAGGCGGGTATTCAAAAGAGCCCGTCATTCACGATATCTCTTTTAATATAAAGTCCGGTGAAATTATCGGACTGATCGGTTTAAACGGCGCAGGCAAAAGTACGACGATTAAACACATTCTCGGCCTGCTCAGGCCGCACAGCGGCAGTATTAAGGTAATGGATACTGCGATTGAGACGGATGTTGAAGCCTACAGAAGACATATGGGCTACATTCCGGAATCTCCGATTCTCTATGAAGAACTCACACTCCGGGAACATATCAATATGACGGCCATGGCTTACGGCTTGACTCCGGAAGAAGTGGAGTCGAGAAAAGGGCCGCTCTTGAAACGCTTCCGTCTCGAGGATAAGGAAGATACTTTTCCGAGCCACTTTTCAAAAGGGATGAAGCAGAAAGTCATGCTGATTTGTGCATTTATCGTAGAACCGGATCTCTATATTATCGATGAGCCGTTCTTAGGGCTCGATCCACTCGGTATTGAATCATTGATTGAACTGATGATTTCAGAACGCGATAAAAACCGGTCCATTTTAATGAGCACACATATTCTAGCGACAGCAGAACGCTACTGTGACCGGTACATCATTATTGACCAGGGGCGTAAAATCGCAGACGGCACGCTGAATGAGCTGCGCGAGCTCACAGGGCTCCGTGAAGGGACGCTGGATGATGTGTACATCAGATTGACGGGCGGGAAGCATCATGAGCAGTAAACTGTTTAACACACGTATGGAGGAAGACGTAAAAATAAGAAGCTATTACGGTAAATTTATTTTTAACAGCCATTTTCTCGTCTTCCTGATGATTGCGGGCGGAGTGCTTCTTTATACGCTGCTTGGTTTAAGGGAAACGCTCAGTCCGAGTCTGTATATCGACACACTGTGTGCGCTCTTAATGGCAGCGGTCTTGCTGCCGAAGTACCGTACATTGCTGAAGGAGGCGGATATGCTGTTTCTGCCGCCGTATGAAAAAAGAATGACGGCCTATTTTAAGCGTGCGGATATTTACAGCCTGTCACTCGGTCTTGCCTTGCCGGCAGTTACATCAGTAGCAGTGCTGATTCTCCTTTCAATCGGTCACAATTTAACATCGATTGTCCTGTTTTTTTTAATGGCTGTTTTGTTATATTTCAGTGCCTTTAATATCAGACGTCTCTCAGTTAATACGGACTGGAAAAAGTGGGCTGTCACAGCAGCACTAATTATTATTAATTTTGTCTCGCTGATGCTGGTGCTGATTCAGCCTTACCTTATTACTTTAGGGCTTCTGTTCATCATTATATTCACCGTCATAATGAAGAAGAGTTCTTTTAAAACATTGTCTTGGCTGAATTATGTGCAATACGAAAAAGAAGCACTCCAGCAGTATTACCAGACAGTCAGTATGTTTACAAATGTTAAACGCATCGATAAGGCGTTTAAGAGAAGGCGTTTTCTCGATATACTGCTGTGGGAGCCGAAGGCGGAGAAATTCAATAAGAAATATATGTACGAATATTTATTTTACCGTTCTTTTATGCGCGACCATGATCTGCCGATGATTGTGCTACGCATCATTATATTATTCTTTATTATCATGTTCTGGATTGGCAATCTGTACGTATCGTTAATCTTCAGCTTGTTCGGTATTTATTTAATCGTGCTTCAGATGTCGCAAATATATACAGCGCAGGCTTATCTCCTGTGGCCGAAAGTATGGCCGGTATCGAGAACTTATATCCAGGACAGCTATATCAGATATTCACACAAAGTCGTATTTGTAATTACACTGCTGTTTGCTGTTATGTTTACAATCACGCATCCTGACAAATTCTACTATGTGCTGGCTTTCCCGGTTTGGGGCTATATTCTTAACCGTGTCTTATCGAAAGCCATCTATAAAAAAGAAAGAGAACTCAGCGATTAATCGCTGAGTTCTTCTTTTTCTTCTTCAGTATATTCATTGTCATCAATATTGTAGTAAGTTTTCGATGATAAAAAGTCGCCGAACAGTGATTCTTCATTGCGGAATTTCTTTAAGGCATCGGATGTTAAGTATTTTTTATAAACATCAGTATGTTTAAAGTCATTGTAGATACTCATGTCTGCCCATTTAATCAGCACGATATAATTCTCATCACTAATATTCAGACCGGTTCTGAATGAAACCACACCGTTCGCTGCTTTTAATTCTTCAGAAAGATCGCTTAGGTGACCTCTCAGGGAATAAGTACCGTCTCCTGCAGCAGGTATATAAAACATTGATAATGGGAGCTCTTCATCAAGAGAACCCTGTTCATTCAATATTTTATAAGTCATATTCGTCGAGAAAATCGATTTTTCATTACTATCTTCATAATACAAAATTGCTTCCGGACCTCTTGCACTGATAGATACATGAGGATTATTTTTCTGCAGGGAAGAAAGATAATCAAGCGTTCCCGTAGTTGCGTGTAAATACACTGTGCTTCACCTCTTGTTTTGATATGTTAATCAGTATATACCTGAAATAACAGAATGTTAAACAAATCTCAAATAGAACGATTTTTTGACAACTTGACCGTAATTAATAATTGTTCTAAAGAATATGATAAAATGTATAAATGTATGAACATATAAATATTAGGGGGTACCACTGTGTTTAATGATACACTCATTCGAGCAGCACGCGGAGAAAAGACAGAACATACACCAGTTTGGTTTATGAGACAGGTCGGGCGTTCGCAGCCGGAATATAACAAAGTTAAAGAAAAGTATTCTTTAATCGAAATTACAAAACAGCCAGAACTTACTGCTTATCTCACGGCTACACCTGTAGACAACTATAATGTCGATGCGGCAGTACTTTATAAAGATATAATTACACCGCTCGCACCAATCGGTATTGATGTAGAAATCAAGGCCGGAGTAGGACCGGTAATACATAACCCTGTCCGTACTGAAAAAGACGTTGAAAATCTTGGAGAACTGGATCCGTTTAAGGATTTAGACTATGTATACAAAGCAATTCAGATTTTAACGCAGGAAAAATTGAATGTTCCGCTTATCGGCTTCTGCGGTGCACCATTTACTGTCGCGAGCTATATGATTGAGGGCGGTCCTTCTAAAAACTACCACCGTACGAAAACAATGATGTATTCGAACCCGAAACTCTGGTTCAAATTAATGGATAAGCTTGTTGAAACGAGCATTACCTACCTGACTGCGCAAATTAAAGCAGGTGCAAGCGTGATTCAGATTTTTGATTCATGGGGCGGTGCGCTTAATAAAGCGGACTATAACTATTACCTTGCACCGGGCATGAAGAGAATTATCAGTGCAGTTAAAGCGCAAAATGTACCGGTTATTATTTTCGGTGTCGGAGCGAGCCACCTGGCAACAGAGTGGGATAAGCTCGGCAGTGACGTGCTCGGACTCGACTGGAGAATGTCGATTACTGAAGCGCGTGACTTAGGGATTACGAAAGCGCTGCAGGGTAACCTTGACCCGGCACTCCTGCTTTCGGACTGGTCAATTATAGAAGAACGCGCGAAAAAAATCGTTGAAGAAGGAAACAGAACAGGTCACATCTTTAACCTTGGTCACGGCGTCTTCCCTGAAGTCAGCCCGGACGTTTTAAAACGATTGACAGAATTAGTACACATACACAGTAAAGGATTGTGATTTTTAAATGGCAGAGAAAAAAGCACTATTAGTAATGGCATACGGTACGCCGTATAAAGAATCGGATATCGAGCCGTACTATACGCATATCAGACACGGCAGAAAGCCGAGTGAAGAAGCACTTCAGGATTTAAAAGACCGCTATGAAGCAATCGGCGGTATTTCTCCTCTGGCGGATACGACAGAACGCCAGGCGAAAGCTTTAGTTGATGCTTTAAACGAACAGAGCGATGATGAATTTGAACTGTTTATCGGTTTAAAACATATTCATCCTTTTATCGAAGACTCTGTGAAAGCAATCAGTGAAGCGGGTATTAAAGAAATATACAGCGTGGTGCTTGCACCGCATTATTCAAACTTCTCTGTCGGTTCATATAATAAACGTGCGGAAGAAGAAGCGGAAAAATACGGCCTTACAGTTAAATCTGTAGAATCATTTTATGAGCAGAAGCCGTTTATCGATTTCTGGGTTGATGCATTGGAAACAACTTTCGACCAGGAAATCCCTGCCGACGAAGCTGATAAAACTGCGATTGTAGTCAGCGCGCACAGCTTGCCGGAGAAAATTAAGGAACATAACGATCCTTACCCGGACCAGCTTGTAGAAACTAAAGATTTAATTAAAGCACGCTTTGACAAAGGCCATTATTTTGTCGGCTGGCAGTCGGAAGGCAACACACCAGATCCATGGCTTGGCCCGGATGTTCAGGACTTAACACGCGAACTGTACAACGAACATGGTTTCAAGCACTTTGTATACATTCCGCTCGGTTTTGTGTGTGAACATCTGGAAGTGTTATACGATAACGACTACGAATGTAAAGTGGTAACGGATGAAATCGGTGCGGTATATCACAGACCGGCAATGCCGAATACAGATTCACGTTTCATTCAGGCTATGGTGAACGAATTAATTAAATTGTAATAAGAGAGGCGTTAAGAGTGAAAAGAGTAGCGATAGTAGGTGCAGGAATTACAGGGTTGTCTGCCATGCATTATCTGCTGAAAGAAGGCAGCGGCATGACAGTTGATTTGTACGAAGCGTCGGACCGCGCCGGCGGCAAAGTCAATACTCATATCCGGGACGGCTATACGATAGAGCTCGGACCTGAGTCTTATTTAGCGCGTAAAGAAGTCATGACGGAACTCGCTTATGAAGTGGGGCTTGGTGACACTCTGGTCCGCAACCAGACGGGGCAGGCGTATATCTATGCAAAAAATAAACTGTCACCGGTGCCAAAAGGCACGATGCTCGGTGTACCTATGGAGCTGTCTCCGCTCTTAACGACAGATTTAGTATCCTGGACAGGGAAACTGCGGGCAGGACTCGATTTCCTAAAACCTGCCATGCCGTTATATAAAGATATTTCAGTAGGGGAATTTTTCCGTGCGCGTTTCGGGGATGATCTTCTGGAACATATGATCGAACCGCTGCTGGCAGGGGTTTACGGTACAGATATCGACAAACTCAGCTTAATGTCGACGTATCCTAACTTCAAAGAGACCGAAGAAGAATACGGCAGCCTGATGAAAGGCCTGATGGCTGAGAAAAAAGATAAGCCCGCAGCTCCGAAGAAGAAAACCGGTGCTTTTCTGCAGTTTAAAGACGGATTGCAGTCGTTTATCGACCGGCTGGTCAGCGAAAACGAAAAACGCGGCGGCCAGATTCACTTTAATTTCGATGTCACTGCGATTGAAAAAACTGAAGACGGCTACGACCTTACAGCTGACGGCGGCACGCATCATTACGATGAGGTCATCGTCACGACACCGCACTTCCAGTACAAGCGCTGGTTTAAAGATAAGGAATTTGAGTACTTCAAGCATATGGAAGCAACGAGTGTTGCGACAGTTGTGATGGCGTTTGATGCCGAACAGGTGAAAAATACGATTGAAGGTACTGGATTCGTAATCAGCCGCAATATGGATACATCGATTACTGCGTGTACATGGACGAATAAGAAGTGGGAACACTCGACACCTGAAGGCAAGGCGCTGCTGCGCGCTTATGTAGGGCGCCCCGGTGACTTTATCGTCCATGAGAAGTCGGATGAAGACATCGTCCGTCTGGCACGAGAGGACCTCGATAAAATTATGGATCTCGACGGTGAACCAGAATTCACGATTGTAACGCGGATGATGAATGCGATGCCGAATTATTTTGTCGGACATAAGTATATTATTGATGATATTCAAAAATACGCAGCAGAAAACTATCCGGGACTGCACTTAATCGGTGCCTCGCATTATGCAGTCGGACTGCCGGATTGTGTGCAGACCGCAAAAGACACTGCAGAAAAAATATTGAATAAGTAAAAGTATGATTTTAAGACCTGCTTCCATTATAATGGAGGCAGGTCTTTTATTATGTACCAGGGGGAAAATACAATGAAGTTTATTTCAAACAACGACATCAAAGATCCGATGATTAATCTGGCGATGGAGGAATATATACTAAGAGAAATTCCGACGGATGACTCTTACTTTCTGTTCTATGTAAACCAGCCGTCGATCATTATCGGAAAAAACCAGAATACAATTGAAGAAATTAACGAACCGTACATTAGAGAACACGGCATTAAAGTGGTAAGACGCGTGTCGGGCGGGGGAGCAGTATATCACGACGAAGGCAACCTGAACTTCAGCTTCATTACAGAAGACGACGGCGACAGCTTCCACAACTTTAAGAAATTCACGCAGCCGATTGTTGAAGCTTTAAAAGACATGGGTGTGGACGCTGAACTGTCGGGGCGGAACGATATTGAAATCGAAGGCGGCAAAAAAGTCTCGGGGAACGCGATGTTTACACAAAAAGGGCGTATGTTCTCGCACGGTACTTTAATGCTTGAGAGTGATATTTCAGAAGTACAGAATGCCTTGAAAGTAAATCCGAAAAAAATCCAGTCCAAAGGAATTAAATCGGTCAGTGCACGCGTAGGAAATATTAACGACTACTTAGATGAAAAAATAGATATAGAAGAATTTAAAGAAAGAATACTTGCGAATATATTTGGCGGATTGGAAAACGTTGAAGAATATAAACTGACAGATGATGACTGGGCGAAGATTAACCAGCTGTCTGAAGAAAAATATCAGACATGGGCATGGAACTACGGCAAAAACCCTAAATATAACTACGATAACTCTCACAAATACGATGCAGGCTTGCTTGACGTACGTTTAGAAGTTAAAGGCGGCCGCATCGAACATGCGAAAATCTTCGGCGACTTCTTCGGAGTAGGAGAAGTTGTGGATATCGAAAATCTGCTGATTGGTGTCGAGCACAACCGCGAGCACATTGAAGAAGCAATTAAAGATGTGGATATCAGCCACTATTTAGGACGGATTACGAGAGAAGAATTCTTAGATTTAATATCATAAGAGAGGGATTTGGAGGGACCGGCGCTGAGAAGTGCCGGTTTTTCTATTTGTAAGAACGTTGTGAAAATAACAACGTTCATAGAACGAAATATCTGTTTTTTTCTTTTTATGGTTTTTGGTTTCCCATGTAAGTTTAACAAGGTAATCTAACAGCGTTTGGTTTCCCATGTGAGTTTAACAAGGTAATCGAGCAGCGTTTGGTTTCCCATGTGAGTTTAACAAGGTAATCCAGCAGCGTTTAATTTCCCATGTGAGTTTAACAAGGTAATCTAACAGCGTTTGGTTTCCCATGTAAGTTTGACATGGTAATCTAACAGCGTTTGCTTTCCCATGTGAGTTTAACAAGGTAATCGAGCAGCGTTTAGTTTCCCATGTAAGTTTAACATGGTAATCCAGCAGCGTTTAGTTCCCCATGTAAGTTTAACATGGTAATCCAACAATGTTTGGATTACCATATGCATTTGACATGGTAAACCAAGAGAGAAACAAGTCCATATAACTAAAAGTAAATAAAAAAACACAGCTATAAACCGGCTGTGTTTCCTGTATGTACTCCATTTACAGTTCTTTTAGTAAATTAGTGTACTTTATGAATTTTTCTTCGTCTTTCTCGATGAGTGATTCTTCTATTTTTGCTCTATATAATTGTACATTAAAATGATACATGGATTCTTGCAAAACAAGATCTGCTGATAAGTCATTAATTGTGTTGATGAAGCCTCTTAATTGATTTGCAGGATAAACTGGTCTGCCCATATTGAATTACCCCTCTCGAAACTATCTTTAACCAGATTATATAACACATTCTCATTTAGGTCAATGATAATGAGAATCGTAAAATTGTTTTTTCTGATAATTAACTTTTAACATTTTATATTAAACAATAGACAACATTTAATATTAATAGTTAACATTTTAAATATTCTGTGTTATATTGATTGTAATGAAAAATACAGGGAGGGAAAGTATGAGCCGGCAGCATTATATTATTAATGATGAAACGATGTATATTGTAGCTAAGTCACATGGTCGCTATACAGAAAGTCTGATAGGGGAACTTTACGGAGAACCTATTGAATGTCTTTCTATACCTAATAAAGTTTTGGAGCACAACTGTAAATATCATTTTCAAACTTACGCATCACGTAAAGATTTAACGAGAAGTTTATCTGGTATACGTTCTAAGCATCCAATTATTTTAGACTTATTCGGTTCATATATATATTTCTGCACACATTCAGACCGAGTTAATGAAAACTGCTGGTTTAATCTACGATACATCGACAGTTATTATGATTATAATGGTAATACAAAAATTAAATTTGAAAATAATGAAGAAATGGAAATAGACATTTCCTACAGTTCTTTTAATAATCAGTATCTAAATGCAGTTAAATTACACTATAAATTTAATCTGGCTAAAGAAAAAACTTACCGCAAAGATGAGGCTTCGAAATTTTCTTATGAACAACAGCATCAGGAAATGCAGTATATTAACGAAGCTGCGAGAGAAACCTATTTAAAATACATGCGAGGTATTGATCAAATCAATAAAATCTAAGTATGATAATAGAAAAGGGATAGTTATTTATCAATGTTGTAAATTTAACTTAATAAATATTAAAATACTGTTGATTTAGTTAATATTCGTTGCTATAATGAATAATGTTCGATTGAAACATACATACTATTCCACAGTAGCTCAGTGGTAGAGCTATCGGCTGTTAACCGATCGGTCGTAGGTTCGAGTCCTACCTGTGGAGCCATATGGAGATGTACTCAAGTGGCTGAAGAGGTGCCCCTGCTAAGGGCATAGGTCGCATTGCGCGGCGCGAGAGTTCAAATCTCTCCATCTCCGTTTATATAAGCTCAATCCCAAGAGGGGTTGAGCTTTTTTGTATGAGTATTTCTAATGCTGATAAAACACATCTTAAATCGAACATAATTTAATCAATTGGATATCTAGCATTTAACTTGTCGGTATGAGCTTTAAACACTTCTTCCAGAGATATATCGTATTTATTTGCGATTACAGAAACGTTTCCGAGAACATCCCCAAGTTCTCCTATTAATTCATTTCTATTTTCGATGTATGATTCAGGTTCTTCATCGGGTCTGTCTCGACCTATTTCCAAAGCACGAATGGCTCTGGCGACCTCTCCGGTTTCCTCAGCAAGAAAACCGATTCGCACAAAAATATCTAAATCAGACCATCCTCTGCTTTTATAATATTTTTCTACCCAATCTTGGAATTCAATAGCGTTCATATATACTCCTCCTGCATAATAGTCGAGTGTTATTATATCAATAAGAAATCTCTAAAAGTATACTAAATAGGGGCACATCATGACTTGTTTTTTGACGAGCTTCATTATTCTGGTACTAATCAACGTCCGCCAAAATACATTATAACAATCCATTTCGTAGTGGATTATATATAATCGTTTTAAAAAATTCTAAAGACCAATATAAAGCAGTATTTGAAATGTTCTCCATCTCCGATTACATAAGTTCAACCCCTATAGAGATTTAGCTTTTTTAATACCTTAAATTTAAAATACATAGTATAATATTTTAAGAAGAATGGAGTGATTGAGATAAAGAAGCTGATTGAGACAGTTAAGTCAGAGCATTGGGATATTGTAGTATCGACTGAAACGACATTGACTTTCACAACAGGACGCAGTGAGTATACTATTACCAAGCGGCCGTTAAAGGGTTATAAGTTTACAGAACTGTCGACACACAGCGGTAACGAAGCTGTACATATCTTTGAAAGTCCCGAAGACTTAATTATTTATATTAATGAAAATAAAGCAGCCTGGGAAGAGAAGGTAATTCCCTTCGACCTCGGAGATGCTTAATTTTTAAGCAAGATAGAATAATGTTCTTAATTTATAAAGTGATAAATATTATTTCATAAAAACCGCCCTCTGTTTTATAAAGCAGAGGGCGGTTTTTTCTATCTATTCAGGTTCAATTGTATATCTTACTTTTTCGCTTTTTAATCTCTTGGAAGGTGAAAATTCCAGCTCAAACTCCGATGGTTCTCCCTTTATTTCAAAAGCCCGCTGACCGCTCGCGGTTTCGCCGTCTGCCACCCGGCTCATTAACTTCTCAACTGGGTATGTATTAGTTTTAACACCATCCACGTACAAGTCGATATCGACTCCGAGAGAATAGTCTTTGCCCGAATTGTTTTCAACCGTCAGATCGACGATTAATATAGCATCCGGGTTGGTGTTTGCCGAACGGTTTATTTTATCAGCGTAATATGCATCGTCCACAGTAAGAGAGATGCCGTCGATTGTTGATGTTTCTCCAATATTGAGATTTTCTTCAACTGCTTCAGCTTCAACTTCTCCTGATTCGCCGCGGTCGAATGCTCCGCATGCGGTAAGGAAGAGTAGAGCGATAATACTTCCAAACAAAATATTTTTCTTCAATAATTACACCTGCCTGTCTTTAATAGCTTCCCATACTTTTATCATGCTGTATAAGAGCTTAATCATCAACATCTCATCTTAGCTTTTTAATACTTTTATGTTTTTCTACACTATTAAAAATTGAAGTTTTGCACTTCGCATATGTAAAAATAAAAAACCGCCTGAAAGAGGCGGCTGTATATTATACATTTCTTCTGTCTGTTCTATCTGTTCTGTCTACTCGGTCTACTCTGGGTGCGTTGATTAAACCTAAGAACTTAAGGCTGTACAAGGCTGAAAGTCCTACCAGTACATACACGATTTTAGACAGCAATTCATCTTGTCCGCCGAAAATCGTTGCTACTAAATCAAACTCGAAAAGTCCAACCAGCAGCCAGTTCAATCCGCCAACGATTAAAAGGATCAGAGCAATATTATCTAATGCTTTCATAGTATCCTCCCGTATTGAGACATACTAAATAATTCCCTCGGGAAAATACTTCAAACCAAAAAATAGAAATTATTTCATATAAATGTGAAAAGTTAATTTTAGATTCATTAATTCAAATACTCGTTATTACTAAATATATTCCTGTAAATATCAAAATTACATAAGTAATATTTAAAAATACCTTCTGGGTAATCTTTTTAAATACCAGCCGCCCGAGGGCTACACCTATGAAAAGGGCCGGCAAGGCAAGGGCGGATGATATCCATATTTCCGAATTTGTTTCACCGAATGTTATCTGCATAATCAAACTGATGGTATAGACAAATAAATAGAAGTCGAGCGTTGTGCTGCGCAGCACAGTTTTGTCTATCCGCGCACCAGAAAAGTACAGGAGCAGCGGAGGTCCCGGCACACCGATGCTTGTAGTCAGAAGACCTGACAGACCGCCTGCTGCCGTATCTTTGAATCCTGTTCTCTTTACAGTAAGATTGCTGATTAAAAGCATAGTTAATATCAGTACGATAATTCCAACGCCGAATTTAATCAGTGCTGTGTCCATAAACAGGTAGACAAAAATGCCAGCAAGGAGACCTGCTGGACTGCCGTAAACAAGCCTCTTAAGCAGCGTGAAATCAATTTCATTTCTTGTGCTGTAAATCATTACAGCCGATAAACAGATTGAAAGTATGATGTTAATCTGAATTGCTTCGTGGAATGGAAACACGAGCAGCAGAAAGGGTGTGCCGACGATTGAAAATCCATATCCGGTACTCGTCTGCAGAGATGAAGCAACGATTACGATTAAAAATAAAATCAGCAGTTCTTCAGACAAAGGGAATCACCAGCCCGTTTTAAATTAGTTAATTAACTGAAATTCCAGCTCATTCCATATTAACAAAAGGTTTGCCGAAGTCGAGTTCCCCTTTAATTTTCGTAATATTAATATCTTTTCCGTGCAGCCATTGCTTAAAATCAAAAATCACCGGTTTTCTGTCCAATCCGATAACAAACAGCGCTTTTAACTCTTTCGGCAGATAGACAGACGTATGAATCGTTCCAGCGGAAGCATCGTACTTAGTTGAGGCAATGCCTTCATTAAAACTGTTCATGATTTTAAAAGCTTCATATGCGCTGTTTGTCTTTTCCTGCTTGTCTATAATATTTCTCTCACGCTGGAGGGATTCTTCCTGTCTGTAGCGGTTTTCTTCGTGTAGCATATGGAAGTGATTCGTGCAGACGTTAGACTGCCTGATAGCGACATTTCTCGGTGATGCTTCTATTACGTAAGGAATGTTTCTTTTATCCTGTACAACGTAGCTGAAGGAATGGCGATGGGGGATTTCTTTCAAGAGAGCGGCTGCCTCACTGGTATCAGCACAAGTCTCTAAAATCAGTCTAGCAATCATGCTGCACATAAAGCCGTCCCCGGATTTTTTAGTATGGGTGAAGTTATAACCGATAACGAGACCTTTTTCATTCATGCCGTCAATCCGTCCGGTTATTTGCATAGTCGGTCCCATAAAAGCATAGCCTCTGTCTGTAGGCTGATAAAAAATATATCTGCCTTCATATCCACGGGGATGGCTGTCGTAATTTCGTACGAAAAAATCATTGCCTGCAAAAATCGAACAGCCGCTCCGTGTCAGTTCCAAATAATAGCCGCCGAACTTTTTTAATGCTTCTTTTATATCGAGGGACAGGGCATCAGCGAGTCCGCGAATTTCATCCAGTATTTGGGGTGCAAACTCTTTTAAAAACTTTATAGACGTTTCAGTATTAACGATAAAGTGGCGTTTCTCTCTCGGGCGCCATTGACGTTCCCGATTTGGTAAAATAGGAGAATCTCTCAGCTGTTCTCCCTGGAAGTATCCGAAATCGTAATGACTGCCTCTGAATTGGAATACATCGCTGTAATAGGGTTTCATATAACTCTTACCCCTTTCTTCATAGTAAGATAAGTGTATTATGAAAGCTTATCCAGCTGAAAGTTTAATGCCTGAACATAATTTCTGAAATCCGTCACTACTTTTATATTAGTTTTCTGTTAAAATAATGAAGGCTTAAATTTAATTCTGTATAGAAAATATTATTTACATAAGTTTAAGAAAAAAATATAAATTTGGTGAAGAAAATGAACCATGGAAAAGGTGAAGGTAAATTGATTACATTAGCAGGAACAATTGGCGCAGGGAAGACAGAGTGGGGGAAAGTTATAGCGAGACATTTTGAAGTCGAACTGCTGGAAGAAAAAGTAGACGGCAATCCCTTTCTGGCGAAATACTACGAAGACCCGGAAAGATACAGCTTCCATCTGCAGGTATTCTTTCTGAATCACAGATTCAAAGCAATTAAGAAAGCAATGGCTCACCCCAATTCTGTTTTAGATCGTTCCATTTATGAAGATGCGATGATCTTTGCGAGACTGCAGTATGAAAACGGCTCGATGGATGAAGCGGAATATGAAACCTACCTCGATTTACACGAGAATATGATGGAAGAACTTAATGATTTATATAAACAGCAGGTGCTGTTCAAAAAATCACCGGATTTGATGGTCATGGTCCACGGTTCATTTGATGAAGTTATGAAAAGAATTAAAAGACGGGGCAGAGACTTCGAGCAGATTGAAGGCAATCCCGGTTTATATAAATATTATCAGGATCTTTACAATCTGTATGAAAATGAATTTATCACTGAATACAAAAACAAGGAAATATCTCCTGTCTATGTAATTGATATCGATAAGATGGATTTATTTAAGCCGGAAGATGTGGAAGCGGTTGTTAAAGGCATCGAAGAAACTTTGAAAAGAGACAGAGGATTCATTCATCCGGAAGAGCTGGAGTAAGTTTTAAGGATAAATAAAAAAGATTCTTATAAATAGTTGACATTTACACAAAAGCACTGTATTATATAAAAGGTAGTTCTTAATCAACAAATATTTTAATTGTTTCATTCGTTTGAAAAACTCTTAAAATTTTTACATTAACAATTGCAAATATTTAAGTGCAAAAGCACTAGGAGGTTTTTTCTATGAACGAAGGAACAGTAAAATGGTTTAACTCAGAAAAAGGATTTGGATTCATCGAACAGGAAGCTGGAGACGACGTATTCGTACACTTCTCAGCAATCCAAGCTGATGGTTACAAAACTTTAGAAGAAGGACAAAAAGTTAACTTTGAAATCGAAGAAGGACAACGTGGCCCACAAGCTACTAACGTCACTGCGATATAATATAAAACTTTCAAGAGACAGCCGAGGCTGTCTCTTTTTTTATTTACTTTGATAATCAGCATGAGGTGCACGTTTCTTCAACTCTTCTATAAATAAATCTTTGTTTTCAGGTGATATTTTCACGCTGGCGAAACCAATACTTCTCGAATGTATTTCAAGACCGTCTTTAGAAGTCATAATTCGGTAGCCGGAAATAAAATTGTCTGTCGGATGTACTTTATAAATATCTCTGTAAGGAATTTTACTGCCGAAGAATAATGACTTTGCCTGCAGATAATCATCATGAAAAATATATCTGGTATTAAAAGTCATCAGTATAAGCAGAAAAATTATTGGGATAATAACAATAAGAAGCAGAATGATGGTTGAAAAGGATGCAGATTCACCTAAAAAGAATGGAAAAGCCCCAGCTAATGCTATAACAGCAATTGATAAAAAAATCATTATACTGAAAGGCAGATCAATTTTCGATTTAAAATTCATACAAATGCCTCTTTTCTCAGTTGGTAAACATAATTGTAGCAAATAAAAATAATAAAGAAAAGCCATACCCTGGGTCTGGGTATGGCTTTTATAAATGTGTAAACATAGATTAAAGTAGCTGAAAATGATTTTTTATTAATAAGAGGGGGCCTATTAATTTCTAACTGATAATCATTTTCAATTACTAATATACAATCTTAATGAGAATGAGTCAACCCTAATTGAGAATCTCTTTCAATTATTTGTGACTATTCTGTGTCTGCATTCTGATGTGGTTGCCGGAAGGGTCCACTGTCAGTGTATAACCATCTTCTTTTTCAGCAGTAAAACCGAGGGCTTTAAGTCTTGATACTGCTTCATTCAGAGCTTCATCGGAAGGGTAGACTACAGTATAATAATCGAGACCGATACTTCCTTTTTCGGGGGCAGGAGCGCCGAGCCCATTCCAGATGTTAGCTGCGATATGGTGATGGTATTTCTCACTGCCCATAAATAGTGCCTGTCCGCCAAAGTTCAGGATGACTTCAAATCCAAGTCCTTCTGTATAAAACTCATCAGTTTTTTGAAGTTCACTGACGTGAAGATGAACGTGTCCCATTATAGTATCTTTTGGCAATCCTTTAAAGTCCTCGGGGTCCGGTCTGTTTTTAAGAAGATCTTGTGCGTTCAGCGGTTCAGTCACCATATGCACCTGGTTATCATTCCAAATCCAGTGTTCTGGCTCTCTGTCTCTATATATTTCGATTCCGTTGCCGTCCGGATCTTCCAGATAAAGTGCTTCACTCACATGATGATCTGCTGAGCCTAAAGGTATTTCCTTTGCCGCAAGATGCATTGTCATTAAGGCAAGGTCTTCTCTTTCAGGGAGAAGGAGGGCAAAGTGGTACAAGCCTGCAGAACGGGGATGGGTGCGTTCTTTGTCTGTCTGGTTTAAAATAAGCAGTACATTTTCACCGTCAGCAGTTAATTCGGCGCTTGTTTCGTTCTGGTTAAGGACTTGAAAGCCGATTGTTTCAGTGTAGAATTTTAATGAACGTTCTAAATCCTTTATATTTAATGATACTTTTTCTACATAAGTTGCATTTCCATTATGGAAGGTCATATTGTATTCTCCTTTTAGGTAACTTTATGTAACTAAGTATATATTATTCATCAAGTAATAGCAAGTAATAGATTTTACTTTTATTAGATGCTTTTTTGTGATATTATATTTTAACAAGGAGTGATATAAATGTCTCAAAATGAAATGTGCCCCCGCTTTGAAAAAGCGGTGAATATATTAAGTCAAAGATGGACTGCGCTGCTTATTTATCAGATGCTGGACGGTAATTCGAGATTCGGAGAAATTCAGGCGGCAACGGGTGTCAGCGGTAAAGTGCTGTCGGATCGTTTGAAAAGTATGGAACAAGAAGGTCTTATCAATCGCGAAGTCATTCCAGAAACGCCTGTAGTTATCAAGTATTCTTTAACGGAAAAAGGTTTGTCACTTGAACCTGTGTTAAGGGATATTGAAAAATGGTCTCAAAACTGGATTGAAACAGAAGGCAAAGTAGAAGCTTAAAAAATTAAAACTGGGAATCCGATTCGGGATTCCCAGCTTTTTTATTCTGACCAGATTCCGAGTCCTTCACTTTTAGCTTCATCTTCGGCCTCTTTCAGCAAATCTTCGTATTTGTCATTAGGCGGATGTACATACTCCGCAGTGGCGAGACCTTCCTTAACAAGAATTTCATTGACCATTTCGCCATCGGCATATACATAAGCTAAATAACGGTCATAGTGATCCTGTTTTTCTTCATCAAATTCTACAGTTATTGTATCAGCATTATCCAATAGTTCCTGTGTTCTTTCGAACGCTTCTTCTGCATAAGGTTCATCCTGTTCGCCGTTTCTTCCGATTTCCGGCGTATTGATAATTAGGTATCTGAAGCTTTCGGAATTTCCGTTGTAATTAAAACGCGTCGTATCACCGTCGATATGCTGGTCGACTGTTACCTCGTTATCTGCAGAAACTTCTTCATTATCTTCACCGGCAAAATTATCATTATATACTGTAACCCCGATAAATAGTAAAAGTATTACAATCATTCCCGGAAGGCCCAGTTTTTTCAAATGTCTCGGCCGGATAAATTTATTGTTCTTCCTGTTGTTTTCTGATGCCATTATCGCTCATCCTTTTATAGTAAATACTACTTCTATATTATAGTTTTTACCCTGTTAAAACAATTATAAAATTAGCGTTGACCTTGACGTTGTGTCATAGTTTATACTCAAATTTAAGAGGTGAGGAAATGAAAATTAAAGAACTGGCTGAGCTTTCAGGCGTGAGTGTCAGAACGCTGCATCACTACGATGCGATTGGATTGCTGACACCAGAAACTGATGCTGTGAACGGCTACCGCAACTACTCGGATGAAGATATATCAAGACTGCAGCAGATTCTATTTTTCAGGCAGCTGAATTTTAAGCTGAGGCAGATCAAAGATATACTGGACAGCCCGCACTATATTAAAAGAGAAGCGCTTCAAATGCAAAAGGATATAATCTTAAAAGAACAGGCAAGGTTAGAAAGTATTGTAAAACTGATAGACAAGACAATCAAAGAGGAAAGAGGAGAAATAACTATGACAAATGAAGAGAAATTTGAAGGTGTGGATTTTTCACAAAATCTGTATGAAGATGAGGCAAGAGAAAAGTGGGGGAGTCAATCTGTTGATGAGTCAAAAAAGAATCTCAAAAAGATGGGTGCAAAAGACGCTGAACAGAAGTTTAACAGCATCTATACTGAACTATCAAAAGTGAGACATATGAAAGCTGATTCAAAAGAAGCGCAGGCACTTATTCACGAATGGTATGAATTCTTAAATGAAATAGGGGAGTATACTCCTGAGATGTTTAAAGGGCTTGGAGATATGTATACAAAAGATGAAAGGTTTAAACAAAACATCGATAAATTTGGAGAAGGACTGGCTGATTTCATGCAGCAGGCAATGACTGTATATTATGAAAATCATAAAAAATAATCCCTGAGGAGGGATTATTTTTTATTTGTATGGTCTGATATCAGTATCCAGATTATCCGTTGCCGGTCCTTCAATCACTTTGCCTGTGTAATTAAACCTTGAGCCGTGGCAGGGACAATCCCATGTTTTATCATCATTGTTCCAGTTTAAACTGCAGCCCATGTGGGTGCATCGGTTAGATACGACATAATAAATATCGCCGTCGCGGTAGACACCTTTTTTCGCCGGGCCGTCTTTTGCAACAGTCCCTTCACCCTGATCGAGCTCGAGCGTATCGAAATCCGGATGTGATTCTGCCAAATTTTTTATTTCTGACTCCGCAACATGCACCGGATTTGTTAAGTGCTGCTTTAACTGCTGTAAAGTTCCTTTTTTACGTCCGGGGTCGAGCATTTCTTTATACATATTATTTTTACCCTCTGCCAAGTCGCTGATTATCATCGAAGACAGAACACCATTTGCCATACCGTATTTGTTAAATCCTGATGCGACAAAATAGTTTTCATTCTTTTTGTTAAAATAACCGATAAAAGGCAGGGAATCCGCGGTCATTAAATCTTGTGCTCTGTAAGCATATAAGGTTTTTTCATTTACAGTTTTCTGTCCTGCGTAATGCTCCAGTTCGTCGAGCTGCTTGGCCATATCTTTTTGCTCGTAAGAACCGTGGCTGAGACCGCCGAACAGGAGGAGAGGCAAGGCATTGTTCTTATCCACGATATTCCTGATTGACAATCCGGCGCCGTCGTAACCGCTGAGCGAGATGTTTTCCGGTATCGGAGTCGATGTTTCCGCGACGAGGCCGTAGCCGTAACTGATTTTAAAACTGTTAAAGTAGAAGTTTTCAAGATCGAGAAATGGAAAGTGAGTTGCAATAATCAGGTAATCAAAAGTTATTTTGTAATTATCAACTGTTGAAAGGGTATTGCCGTCAGCACTTTTAGCACGTGTATGTTCATATATAGTTACGTTAAGGCCCTGCAGCACTTCGATGATTCCTTTTAGAAACTTAAGAGGGTGGAATTCAGCCTGGTTTTTCATAACGAGTCTTCCCGCTGTTTCAAATGGAAGATTATTTTGGTCTTTTGATAAGTAGCCATCAATAGAAAGTTCTTTATATACTTTTTCTTCCTTTTCAAGGTCTTTCACTGATTTTTCATGTTCAGCATAAATTACGCTGTCTGTCCGTTTGAAGTCGCAATCTATGTTGTATTTCGTTACAATACGCTCAATTTCTTCGATCGCACTCATTTGTGATTCATAATATAATTGAGCAGTATCGGCGCCTTTCTGGCTTTTCAGCTGACTGTAAAGTAAACCCTGCTGTGCTGTTATTCTTGCAGTGGTATTTTTTGTAGTGCCGCTGACTAATTCATTACCTTCAATTAAAGTTACGTCATATCCTTTTACAGCGAACTGGTAAGCATTCATTAAACCGCTTATACCGCCGCCTGCAACCAGCACATTTGAATCTGTGTTCTCTTTAAGTTCGTGAAACTTCGGCAGTTCAACCGAAGCAGACCAGTACGACTGATTAACATCCTTATTCATGAGACCCCTCCTGTTAAATATTTATAATACTCTTACCCTAAAAATGGCAATTCAACTTTATGATTTCAAAAATTAAGAAAGTGTAAATTTGTTATATGAAAATGATTAAAAAGACTTGAAATATCCGGCGGAAACCTATAGTATATATAACAGACATTAAATATATGTTAAATAATATTAGCGCGGGATGGAGCAGTGGTAGCTCGTCGGGCTCATAACCCGGAGGTCGGAGGTTCGAATCCTTCTCCCGCAATTTTATATTTTTACATAAGAGTGGTCCCGTGGTGTAGCGGTTAACATGCCTGCCTGTCACGCAGGAGATCGCGGGTTCGATTCCCGTCGGGACCGCCATTCAAAATTTTATATAACACGGTTCAGTAGCTCAGTTGGTAGAGCATGTGATTGAAGCTCACAGTGTCGGCGGTTCGATTCCGTCCTGAACCATATTTACTTTATTACCTTCGCGGGTATAGTTAAATGGTATAACCTCAGCCTTCCAAGCTGATGTTGTCGGTTCGATCCCGTCTACCCGCTCCATCTTATTATTCCACAGTAGCTCAGTGGTAGAGCTATCGGCTGTTAACCGATCGGTCGTAGGTTCGAGTCCTACCTGTGGAGTCTGGCCCGTTGGTCAAGCGGTTAAGACACCGCCCTTTCACGGCGGTAACACGGGTTCGAGTCCCGTACGGGTCATACTCAGAAGTGTAATCGCACTTCTGTTTTTTTATTCTGGACAGTTGGCCGAGCGGCTGAAGGCGCACGCCTGGAACGCGTGTAAACGGCAACCCCGTTTCGAGGGTTCAAATCCCTCACTGTCCGTTACATATTATCTTAATAACAGTACAAAAACAGATACGTATTTAATACGTGTCTGTTTTTTGTTTACCTGAATTTTTCATTTTCTTCTGAAAGCAGGGGAGTAAGCAATGAAATTTAAATAAGTTGAAAATGTGAAGTGGACGGACCAATTTATGGTACTTGGCCATTTTTTTACATTAAAGTCAAGTCATAATTATTTCATATTGAAGTTATAAATTTTTTCTGAATATTTTTTGTAGAAAGACAGTAAAAAACGTTGAATTATCAATGCTATCAGTATTTACAGACTAATTAATATAAGCTGGTACTAATAGTTAGTATGAAATTATATAATGGAGAATTTTTAAAAATAATGAAATGAAACCGTTTACAAAAATTGAGCATGGTGGTACATTTGAAAAAGTGAAGGGGATAAATAAAAAAGGATCATATGTTGAAATTTTAAATGAATATAACAAGGTCGGGAGAATAGAGTATGGAGATTATTTCATATGATGATTTAAGGAATATCGTAAAAAGCGGTGATGTCATTTCCATTGCCGCTCTGTCTACAGGAAACTTGCCGATGGAAGTATTAAAGCATTTGGCAGAACAGCATGATGAGCATGGGAATCTCGATAATTTAACCTTTGTCGTCGCGAATGATATCAGCGATTTTGATGATGGTTTTGATCTCGATTCTTTTGTCTCGCGCGGCATGGTTAAAAGAATTATCACCAGTCTTATGGTCGCTTCTCCCGTTACTGTTGAAGCGGTTAAAAACAACGAGATTGAAGCTTATTTTCTGCCGCAGGGTATCATCGCGATTTCTTACCGCGATCAGGCTTTTTCTTCACCGGGGACCATTACTAAAATCGGATTAAATACGGTTGTGGATCCCAGACTTTCCGGTGGGAAAGTGAATGATGCAAGTCGTGATGACTTAGTATCCTTAATGAAGATTAATAATGAAGAGTATCTGCATTACGATTTTCCGAAGATTAACATTGTACTTTTGAGAGGGACATATGCTGACGAGGATGGCAACATTTTCATGACGCATGAGTCTCATCTAGGTGAAGGTTTCAGTGCAGCTTCAGCTGCAAAGAAAAATAACGGCAAAGTAATCGTCCAGGTGAAAGAGATAATTGCAAAGGGGAGTTTCAATCCGCGGGATGTGTTTGTTCCTTCGGAGCTTGTCGATTACGTCGTTATAAACAAAAATCCAAAATATCATAAGCAGGTGATACAGACATATTATGATCCCGCTTTATCCGGCCATCACAGAATTTCGCAAAGTAAGGAGAAGTTTTTGGAGTTCGGCGCGAGAAAAATTATTTTACGGCGTTCGGCACAGTTTTTAAAACGCGGGCATGCGGTCAGCATCGGTTACGGAATTAACAATGAGCTGTCTAATGTGCTGCGTGAAGAGCAAGCTGATCATCTTGTCAAATTGAATATTGATACCGGTATATTCGGGGGGATTATTGGAAGCAGAAATCATTTTGGCATGAACTATAATCTGGATGCAAGAATGCGTCACGATATGACTTGGGATTTTATTTTTAACGGGGGCCTCGATATTGCATTTCTAAGCTTTGCTGAAATAGATAAAGCCGGTAACGTGAACGTTTCTAAGTTTGGGGAGAGAATGAACGGCAGCGGCGGTTTTATCGATATCAGTCAGACAGTTAAAACTTTGATTTTTTCAGGAACGATGGTCGTCGGCAGTGAATCGCACTGTAAAGATAATGAACTGGTAATTGATTCAGAAGGGCATTCCAAAAAATTTGTCGATACTGTTCAGAGTCTGGATTTCAATGCGGATTATTCAAGAGAACTTGGCCAGGATGTCTATTATGTTACTGAGCGCGCTGTCTTTCAGCTGACTGATGAGGGGATGGAATTGATTGAAATTGCTCCGGGCCTCAGTCTAGAAAAAGATGTTCTTTCGCAAATGGATTTTAAGCCAAAGATATCGAAGGATTTAAAAGTAATAAAAAGCGAACTGTTTCAGGAAACCTGGGGGAAATTAGCAGAGACAATTGAAAATAATCATTAACAAAGGGGAAGATGTCAATGAATTATGATTGGATTAAAACAAGATCGGATTACGATGAAGTCAAAGCAGCAGTAATAGACCCGCAAAAAGGGACGGAATGGTCATTTCAGGATTTAAATGCACGGGCGGAAAACCTGGCAAATTATTTAACAGACCAGGGTATTAAAAAAGGAGACGTTGTCGGTATTTTTGCACCGAACGATGTATCGATATTCGACTTATTATTTGCCTGCTTTAAAACAGGAGCGGTTTATATGCCGATGAACTGGCGTTTAAAACCAAAAGAAATTCAAAGTGTCATCTCAGATTCAGGCGTAAAAATGATTTTTTATTCACTTAGACACAAGGAAAGTCTAACCGGCACGCCGGAAGGACTGCTGCATATGGATATCGATTCACCGGAATACGATAAAATCTGTGACCCGGAAAATCATAAACCATTTAAAACTGCAGATGTAAAAAGCGATGAACTGGCTGCATTAATGTATACGAGCGGAACGACAGGACTGCCTAAAGGTGTAATGTTCACCTATGATTCCTTTGTCACGAACCTAATTAATACAGCCTTAACATACAGAACGCATTCCAAACAAACGACAATTCTGTCGACACCGATGTTCCACGTGTACGGTTTAAACGACACCGCCTTACCGTTATTAATGGCAGGTGGAACGCTTGTGTTGCACCGCTACTTCGACGGTGCTGAACTCAACGATCTGATGGCGAAATACGAACCGGATTATTTATCGCTCATTCCGACGATGTATTACGCTATGCTCGTTGCGGATAACTTTAACCTTGAAAGCTTTAAAAATATCGAATATCTCATTCAGGGAGGATCAGCACCGCTGCCGGCCGTTCAGAAAAAATTTGAAAGTATGGGACACACGCTGATTAACGGTTACGGTTTAACGGAAGCGCCGCTCGCTATGGTAAATACGTCGGATAATGCCAAAGTTAAACCGATGAGTATCGGTAAACCGGTATTGTTTACAGATATAAAATTACTCGATGAAGATAAAAACGAAGTAGCACCGGGTGAAATCGGAGAACTTGCGGTCGGCGGCAAACAGGTGACTCCGGGTTACTGGAATAAACCGGATGTAACGAAAGAGTCGTTCTACGGCGATTATTTCCTGACTGGAGATCTTGCGAAGATTGACGAAGACGGAGATATATTTATAGTCAACCGTAAAAAAGAACTGATTATTACCGGCGGGGAAAATGTGCTGCCTTCAGAAGTTGAAGCGGCACTGTCAGAGCACCCGATAGTCAGAACAGCAATTGTTATCGGCTATGAGAGCCCGGAATATGGGGAGTCGGTTTCTGCAGCGATAGTGCTGGCAGAGGAAACTGAGAATTTTGAAGAAATACTGGACAAGCATATCAGAGAACGCATTGCAGGCTACAAGATTCCAAGACTTTATCTCGAGATGAAAGAAATTCCATTGAACTCAACAGCTAAACCGGACCGGCTCGAAATCCAGCGTTTAATGAACGACAAAGCTCAGGAAAACGGCATAGCCCAATAAAAATTTTAACTTTATTTGAAAGCGTTATCTTATAAAGCGGAGGGAAATATTATGACAGAAAAAGAGCAGATGCTTAAAGAATTGTATCCGGAAGATTTAATGAATGTATCGAAAGAATTGACTGAGGGAGAAGTTAAATTTTTAAAACAGCTGGACGAGCTGCTGGAATCGAAATACCGCGATTCAATCAACGATCACTGGGTGAATGCTACAGTACCCGAAGACTTTTTTGAAGAGATGGGTAAATTGAATTATTTCAGGAATCCTCTATTATTTGAAGGCCGAGAAGGAGCGAAAACACCGAGCCAGCTGTTCCAGTTCTTTATGTCCTACACAGTGGCGCGTTTCGATGTATCGCTGGTAACAGTGCTTGGTGTACATCAAGGGCTCGGCCATAACGCCTTTTTATTCGGCGGCTCAAAAGAACAGGTTGCACATTATATTCCTAAACTGCAGTCTCATGAAATGAGAACATGTTTTGCCTTGACTGAACCGGATCACGGTTCGGATGTTGCAGGAGGTCTTGAAACAACCGCTAAGCGTGAAGGTGATGAATGGGTGATTAATGGTGCAAAAAAATGGATCGGGGGCGCCAATGTTTCGGATGTCATTCCACTCTTTGCTGTAGATGTAGAAACTGGAAAGCCAAAAGGATTTATTATCAGGCCGGAACAGGAAGGCGTAGACATCGATATTATCGAGAACAAAATTGCCCTAAGAATTATTCCGAATACAAATATTCGTTTAAATAATGTAGTCGTTAAAGAAGAGGACAGATTGCAAAACATAAACAGTTTTAAAGATATTGCCAAAATACTTTATTCTACTCGTGCAGGCGTATCTTACATGGCTACGGGGGCCATGGCCGGTGCACTCCGCGCAACGCTTGACTACGTCACAGAACGCAAGCAGTTCGGCAAAGAAATCAGCAAATATCAGCTGATTCAGGAAAAACTGGCGATGATGCAGGGGAACCTGTCTCATGCGATGGCCTTGTCGGCTCAGCTTGCGCGGATGCAGGAGAACGGCGAGTACGATGAGGTGGCAACATCCACTGCGAAAATGATGAATGCCTTAAGACTGCGCGAGTCGGTGTCAATGGGGCGCGGAATTACAGGCGGAAACGGCATTCTGGCAGAGTACGATATAGCGAGATTCTTCTCCGATGCTGAAGCTGTTTACACGTATGAAGGCACACACGAAATCAATGCCCTTGTAATCGGCAGAGCCTTAACCGGTGACTCCGCATTCATTTAAGGAGTGTCCGATAAGTTAAAGATAAAATAATTTGGAGGGTTTTTCATGACGATAAGAAAAGCTACAGTGCTTGGCGGAGGGGTAATGGGCAGTCAGATTGCTGCCCTGCTCGTTAATGCAGGCTTAAAAGTAAAATTACTCGATATAGCAATAGATGAAAAAGATCCTAATAAAATTTCCAAGAAAGCTTACGAGATAATCACGGATAAAAAACGGCCGCAGCTGTTTGACTTAAATTTCGCATCGAATTTAACATACGGCAACTTCGATGAAGATCTACAAGGTGAAGATGACGCTGATATTTATATCGAAGCGGTTAAAGAAGAACTGGAAATTAAACACAGTGTCTGGAAGAAAGTAAAAGAAGTTGCAAAAGATAATGCCTTATTTGCAACAAACACATCGGGTATTCCGATTGAATATATCGCTAAAGTATTCAATGATGATGAGCGGAAAAGATTTTTCGGCATGCACTTCTTCAATCCGCCGCGTATTATGAAGCTGGTTGAAATTATTCCGCTTCAGGATACTGCAGAAGAATCGGTAAAACGAGCTCAGCTCTTTGCAGAAGACAAACTCGGCAAAGGTGTCGTGGTAGCAAACGACGTGCCCGGTTTTGTAGCAAACCGCGTCGGTACACAGACGATGAATGATATTATGCACCGGGCAGAAGAAGAAGGCATATCGATTTCCGATACGGATGCACTCACCGGGAGAAGTATTGGACGTCCAAGTACGGGCACCTACGGCTTGAGTGACCTCGTCGGTATTGATATTGCAGTGACAGTAACAAAAGGACTGCAGCAGGTGCCGGGTGAGGAGAAGTTCTTTAACGATACAAAAATAGCCGAGAAGCTTGTTGAACAGAGTGCGCTCGGAAGAAAAACAAAAAAAGGGTTTTATAAAAAAGAGAAGAATAAGATACTCGTATTTGATCCGGAAAAGAATGACTACGTTGAACAGTCAAAACCTGAATTTCCGATTCTCGGTAAATTCAGTAAAGATTTAAAAGAAAATATGGATGTTATTTTTAATGCTGATGATAAAGCCGGCTTATTTTTATGGAAAACCTTGAGAAATAACTTTTACTATTCAGCCTTAAATGTGCCAAAAGCAGCTTCGGATTACAGAGATATCGACCGGGCGCTTGTCTGGGGATTCAACTGGAAAAAAGGACCGTTCCAGCTGTGGGACCTGATGGGCTTCAGCCGGGTTAAGGATCGTATGAAAGAAGAACTTGGAGAGCTGCCTGAATGGATTGAAAAACGCACTGAGTCTTTTTATAAAGATGGAGAGACCATTGAGCGGGTAACACCGGTAAGTGATTTTATCGAGAGTGAAATCTGGAATCGGGAGGATTCCAGGCTCTCGGTAGTTAATACAGACCAGCTCTTGTTAAAACTGCAGAGCGGCAATAACATTATTTCTGACGGTTTTGCCAAAGACTTAATAGAAGCTGTCGATCTTTTAGAGAGCGAAGATTTTTCAAGTATGGTTTTATATGCTGACGGCAGAAACTTCAGTGTTGGAGCCAATCTGTATATGATGAAAAAAGCACATGAAATGAAGCAGGTTGAAGAATTAGTCGGACCAGCTATAGATACACTTCATAAAAGCTTCAACCGCATGAAATATTCACTGAAGCCGATAGTAACGGCTGTACAGGGCAAAGCCCTCGGCGGAGGCTGTGAGTTAGTGCTGCATTCCCCATTTGTTGTTGCAGCAAGTGAAACATATATCGGCATGGTTGAAGCGGGTGTCGGGCTCTTGCCGAGCGGCGGCGGACTTGCTGAAATGTCGGATCGCATATTAAGTACAAATCATAAACACGATGACAAACAGCAGTCGATGAGTGAGGTGCTGACGAATATCGGTATGGCAAAAGTTTCAACGAATGCGTATGAAGCGAAGAGATACGGTTATTTAAGAGATACCGATTCAATTATTCTTAATGTGGAGAAACGCGTGGAAGCAGCTTTAAATAAAGCACGTCTGGAATCAGAAATGAATTACATTCCTAAACCTGAAGGAAAGTATATTGCTCTCGGACGTGACTTTAAAGCGCTGGCAGAAGGAATGCTTGATGCACAGCGTCTCGGTAACTTTATTAGTGATCACGATTACGAAATTACCTTGAAGATTGCAGAAGTATTATCAGGCGGAGATATACCGCGCAACACTTATGTAAATCAGCGCTATCTGCAGAAACTGGAGAAAGAGAGATTTTTAAATCTCCTGCAGAATGAGAAAACTTACGCTCGCATCAGTCACATGCTGGAGACAGGGAAACCGCTCCGTAATTAGTAATATGTACGTACAGAGAGAGGATGAAGTTGAATGCAGGATGCATATATAGTAGCTTACGGACGATCGGCTGCCGGAAGAGCAAAAGGCGGCGCGATGTTCCACGATAGACCGGATGAAATTGCAGCACAGGTTCTTAAAGGTGTACTTGGACGCGTCGACGGTAAATTCAGTCCGGATATGGTAGAAGATGTGATTGTCGGAAACTCATTCCCGGAAGGATTGCAGGGACAGAATATTGCACGGTCAATCGCCCTGCTTGCAGGAATGCCGGATGAAGTGCCCGGACAGACGGTAAACCGTTACTGTTCATCGGGTCTGCAGACGATAGCAATCGCAGCCAATCAGATCATGGCAGAACAGGCTGATGTACTGGTTGCCGGCGGTGTGGAATTAATGAGTGCTGTACCGATGGGCGGCAATGAGCCGACAAATAGTCCAGTATTGCAGGATAAAGATTCAGGAGTGTCATATCCGATGGGGCTGACTGCTGAAATGGTGGCAGAAGAATTTAAAGTTTCGAGAGAAGAACAGGATGCTTATGCAGTACAGAGCCATCAGCGGGCACAGGCTGCGCTCGAAGCTGGGAGGTTCGAAGACGAAATTATTCCGGTTGAAGTAAATAAAGTATCGTATGACGAAAATGGGCCTGTTATAACGAAAGGTGAATTTAAAACAGATGAACATATACGTCCGGATACGAACATGGAAGGACTTGCCAAACTCAGAACGGTATTTAAAGCAGACGGTACTGTTACAGCAGGAACATCAGCACCGCTGACAGACGGTGCAGGCTTTGTTGTAGTGATGTCAGGGGACAAGGTAAAAGAGCTCGGAGTCACTCCAATTGCCCGCTTTGTCGGATTTAAAGCAGTGGGCGTAGATCCTAAGATTATGGGGATTGGCCCTGCATATGCCATTCCTGAAGTACTGGAACAGGCCGGTTTATCGGTCAAAGATATGGATTTAGTCGAGCTGAATGAAGCATTTGCTTCCCAGACAGTCGCTTCAATCAGAAAAGCGGGACTGGATATGGAGAAAACAAATGTAAACGGCGGTGCAATTTCACTCGGTCATCCGCTGGGTGCATCAGGTGCCATGCTGACTGCGAGGCTGCTTGCTGAAATGAAACGCAGACCTGACTCAAAATACGGCATGGTGACAATGTGTATCGGTGTCGGTATGGGCGCAGCAGGAATATTTGAATATGTAAGATAACAAATAACCTCTCCGGATTAAGTTTTGGAGAGGTTATTTTAGTTCAGCAGTAAAAGTAGCTGGTGTATCGTAATAAAATGTTCATTATTTTGAAGAGATATAGACTCAGAATCTTCAAAAATGTGTAGGATTTCAAAACTGTGCTGGTGATAAAATAAACCTATACTTAAGTTTTGGGGGATTATTTATATGAAGAAATTATTGTTACTTTCAGGCCTTACTCTGGCGCTTGCAGCCTGCGGCAACAGTACTGAAGAAGCCGAGGGCGAAGAGGCTCATGAACCGCATGATGAAACTGCAGAGCACCATCACGAACAGGTGCTGGATATTAATTTAACTGTGGATAATGAAGCTGATCCATCGGTCATCAGCGTTGAACTTCTGAAAGAAGATGAAGCGTATGAAGCGGATCGTGTCCGTTTTGAAGTAGAAGATACTGAGACTGAAGAAATTACATGGCTGAATGCTGAAAGTGAAGGTGAGGGCATCTATACTGCAGAAACTGCAGAAGTTGAAGCTGGAGAATACAGTATTACAGCACACATTAACGGTCCTGAAGACCTGCACGAACATACAGATGATATTTTTGATATAGAATAACTGAAGAAAAAACAGGATAAAATTTTATAAAGCGTACACGGCATCAGTCGTGTACGCTTTTTATATCAGCATATTAAAACTTTTTTCAGCGTGATACGGCGAGTAAAATAGCAATGCCCGCAATGATGAAAAGAATGAAGGCAAGACCGATACCGCTTAAGATTTCAATCATAATACCGACTCCTTAACAAGTTACTCTCAATGTAACATAATTGTTTTTACCATACATGTAATGATAAAATTATATAAATGAAATTATTAAGAGAGTTGGGAAATATATGGATCCTTTATCAGTCTGGTTAGAAGTAGTTGTACTGCTGGCTTTATTTATTGCCTCAGTTGCCGGTCTCGGTATTTACTTTTCAAGAAAACGTGCAGAAGTCATGACGACACAGCCGCTCTTGATGATAGATGAAGTCGGCTGGAGAAAAGACGACCGCGGAAAATATATGATGTTCCGTGTCGAAAATAAAAATGATAATCCATTTCAAATTGAGAAAGTTTATATTAAAGGTTATGACTTTACGACAAAATACCATTACATTAAAGAGAAAGAAGAAAATGATGTAGTGATTCTGAAATTTTATATGCAGCCCGATCAGACAATGAACTTCCGCATCCGCATTTTATACAGAGACTTCAATAATAAAGGCCATATTATGATGTCTGTGCGTATGGATATGGAAGGCGGAGAGCTGACATACGAAGCAGAGGGTACGAAGTTTATCCTCACAAAAACAAGATAAGTATTTAAGGACGCCTTACGATGAAGTAAGGTGTTTTTTGTTTCATCAAATTCCAAATCATTTTAAACAAAAAAACAACGCCGTGTCAGGGCGCTGTTTTTAGACTTATTCTTCGTTCTCAGCAGGTGCTAAATCAAGCTCGATTTCATGGTCTAGTGATTCAGTTTCTTCAAGCGGGCTTTCCCGGGCCTGCAGGTGTGTTGCGAGTTCCGGATCAAGCGGACCGTAGGCAACGACTGCCGTTGCACTTTCTCCCGGTTCCACTAATTCATTGGCAGCGGCTTTTCCGTCTGCAAATTCACCGTCGTCTTCAAGGTCCATTGTATAGTTTTCTGTCGGTGCTTCCCCTTCATCGCTCACCTGGCGGACTGCCAGGTCCAGGCTGAATGCTTCAGACGGGCTTGCTGCGCGTTCAGAAGTGTTTGAGAACTCAAACTCAACTGCCACAGCCTGAACCGTTGTGTCGTTGCCTTCAGCGTCAACAGCCGGTACTTCAACCGGTGTAAAGTTTGTGAAAGTGTAATCTCCATTAACTCCGGAGTATGATAATTCTTCCTCTGCCGCTTCATCTGTAGTTTCTTCTGCCGGTGTTTCTTCTGCTGTGCCTGCCTCATCTGTACTGTCCCCATTACACGCGGCAAGCAGAAGCATACTTGCAAATCCTCCCGCGAATAATATACGTTTTAACTGCATGATAAATCCCCCTATATTGTTTGTTTCAACTATATTATATTCTTCACAGAGCTGAAACACAATTTTCAGAAAAATTTATATGCCGGTCATTCCGTAAATAATCAAACCGATAGTTAAGAGCAGTCCCATAATTGTATTCAGTTTGCCCATAGATGCCATGGCTGGAATCAGTTCAACCGGTGTATTGCCTTTACGCATCAGCATAATTGTTTTCAGCGCAAGAGGAATAGACAAGAGCGGGATGAGCAGAAATACCGAGCCCATCGGCGTAAAGAAGGCTATGTATATTAAAAATACATAACTGAACAGGAGCAGGGCTGCAGCAGTCATTACCGCAAAGGGTTTACCGACAAGAATGACATAAGTTTTACGGCCGCTCGTCTTATCTTTTTTACGGTCGCGTATGTTATTTGCCATATTGAGTAAACCTATCGTAATTGCCGGCGGTATGGACATTAATAAAGGAAATACATGCAGTGTGCCTGTGTGAATGAAAAATGTAATCATAATAATTACAGTGCCCATAAAGAAACCTGCAAATATTTCACCAAACGGTGTCCATGATATCGGCACGGGACCGCCTGTGTAAAGATAACCGACTGCCATTGATACAGCACCAACGATAAGTATCCACCACGATGAATTTATCGTAATAATAATGCCGATTACAGCGGCGATGCCGTAAAATATAAGAGCGATTGTCAGAACGAGGCGGGGGCTCATGCCATTTCTTACAATAGCACCTGCGATACCGACGGATTCATGTGAATCCAGACCGCGTTTAAAATCGTAATATTCGTTAAACATATTGGTAGCCGACTGTATTAATACTGTAGCGATCAGCATAAGGAAAAACATTCCCCAGCGGATGTCAGCAAATAACAATACGCTTGCCGTCCCGACAAAAACAGGTACAAAACTCGCTGTCAGTGTGTGTGGACGCGTCAGCATTAAATATTTTTTAAATCCTGTATGTACTTGTGCTTCCTGCATGACTTTCTCCTTTAAAACATGATGGCTATAATTTTATCATATTTAAGTGTTGTCCATACACACGGTAGGTAAAAAATGATAAAATAAAGCTAATTATGATGAAAGTAGTGTGACTCATGAAATTACAATCGTCTCGAATATTTATAGAGAGTATCAGTCTGGATTCCGACAGGCAATATCTTACACTGCATATTCCTATGGATGAGTATAATATTGACGAAGAAAAAATATTTACATACTTTGATGAATCGAAGGGTTCACGCTATTGGTTCAAGTCAAAAGATAACACATATAATGTTGTCGGAATCAATTACATCGAAAGTATGTGGCGTGATAAGTTTCAGCCGGAATCGGCAGCGGACAGTAAGAAAACACTGTTTGCTAAACTGCAGCAGGAGAAGCTCGGTGATAATCTGAAATCGAAATTGAGCCTGTTCGGCGGAACATTATTCGATGATAAGGATACGACTGACGAGTGGAATGACTTTAAAATGATTGAATTTCATTTGCCGGAATGGCAATTTGATCTGAACAATCACGAAGTGTTTTTAACCCGCGAAAAAACAGAATTAAATATGGATGATGTGCTCGATGAAGTTGACGGAGTGCTGTCGGCGATAGAAAATACTGTAATAACCGAGAAAGAAAAACCGGTTGTTAAAAGCAAACGCGATATTTTCCCAAATGAATGGAAAATGCTCGTCGAAGAAGCAGTAAATAATTTAAACGACGAGTTTAAAAAAGTAGTGCTTGCCCGTCAGAAACTCATTACTTTTGAATCGAGAGCAAAACGGCTTTATTTAATCAGACGATTAAAAGACGAAGCGGATACGTACACGATTTATTATGAAAAAGGCAAATCGACTTTCGTTTCGAAAACACCTGAAAAATTATTTTCAATCCGAGGAGAGGAACTGGTTACGAATGCGATTGCCGGTTCAATTCAGCGCGTCGAAGACAGCCGGGAGAATGATTTGCAGAAAGACTTTTTACTGAACGATGAAAAAAATCTTTTTGAACACCGCGTTGTCAGAGAATCAATCGTCAGCGATATCGTGCCGTTTTCAGAAGGGCTGAACTACAAAAAAAATCCGCTGCTGCTCGAAAATAAATATATATATCATTTGTTCACGCCGATTCAGGCTATGCTGAAGAAGGATGCGGATGAGTTTAAAATATTAAAACGAATTCACCCGACTCCGGCAGTAGGCGGCCTGCCGAAAAAGCTGGCGAAAGATTATATTAAAGATCATGAATACGGCACAAGAGGACTGTACGCAGCGCCGCTTGGCATTATTCATGAAGACAAAGAATGTGAGTTTGCCGTCGGTCTCCGTTCCATGCTGATTTCTGCACGCAGCGCGACACTTTTTGCTGGCTGCGGCATTGTGAAAGGCTCGGATCCGGAAGCTGAATTTTTGGAAACAGAAGTTAAATTCACACCGATGCTGAACGTCTTGGAGGCGACTACTAATGAGCTATACGGAAGCACTAACGACACAAACATTTAGTATTATAGATGCACTGTACGAATACGGTATGAATGAACTGGTTATCAGCCCGGGTTCACGCTCAACGCCGCTTGCTATCGCGGCGGAGCTGCATGAAGGGATTAAAACGTACATTCATCCCGACGAACGGGGTGCAGGGTATTTCGCCGTCGGGCTGACTAAAAAAAGACGTCAGCCGGTCGGTATATTATGTACATCCGGCACAGCAGCAGCGAATTATACACCCGCTGTCAGCGAAGCAGGACTCAGTCATCTGCCGCTCATAGTGCTAACCTCGGACCGTCCGCACGAGCTTAAAAATGTCGGTGCGCCGCAGGCGATTGAGCAGCATAATATGTACAGCAATTTCGTACGCTATCAGACGGAACTGCCGATTGCTGACAGTCATGACAGTGCAGAATCATTAATTAACGATAAAGTGCTGCAGGCCAGCCAGTATTTCAACGGCATTAATATGGGGCCAGTGCATTTTAATATTCCGGTCCGCGAACCGATTATGCCGAATGTTCGCCGTCTGGACTTATTTAAGCGGGTACAGAAATCAATGACACCGGCAATAACAGTGCCGGGGGATATTGAAAAACTAAAAGGCACAGGTCTTGTTTTTATCGGTGAAACAGCAGAAGATTTAACACCGCTTGTATCTGTTTTGGAACAGGGCAATCTTATTGCTGTCTGCGATCCGCGGCAGAATCTGCGAACATTTGTTAAAGATGCCATTGTTAATCACGATATGATGTTTTCAAATTTCAGCGAAAACCATCGCCAGTATATCGAAGACAATATTGATTTTATTATCCGTATTGGTGAGCCTGTAACTTCAAAACAGACCAATGCATTCTTAAAACAAACGGCTGTGCCGCAATATTTAATCAGTGAATTTCAGGACATCAAACCCTTCCCGGTCACACCGGATGAAACATATGTCGGCACAATCAATGAAATTTTCCCAAGACTGATTGCTGATAATTTTATGAGCGATGTTAAAAAGCGCTTCACAGACTTATCAAAAGTACTTCATAAGTATATAGATGAGCATATTTCCGGCTTTGACGATGAAGGCAGATATGTCTACGACATTATCAGAGAGACCGATGCGTCCCGCACATTTTTCCTATCCAGCAGTATGCCGATCAGAGACTTTGAGCGTTACGATACACGTGTTGTCCATGATGTATTCGCGAACCGCGGTGCCAACGGTATTGACGGTGTGATTTCAAGTGCACTCGGCCTCGGCACCAAAGAGCCGGTTACTATGCTGATTGGAGACGTATCGATGAATCATGATATTAACAGTCTGCTGCTTGCAAAACTTGAAAATATCGACTTTACGATTATCGTCTTTAACAATAACGGCGGCAATATTTTCAGCTATCTGCCGCAGTATGCACATAAACCGCACTTCGAAAGATTGTTCGGCACACCGCTTGATCTCAATTTTGAGCATGCCGCGAAGCTTTATGATTACGAATATGTTCATATTGAAAATTCGAATGAATTAACAAAAGAAATGCTGAATAAAACCGGGCGTCAGATGATAGAGATTAAAACAGACAGAGAACATAATCTCGAAAGTCATAACGAGCTGAAAGCCCGGCTTAAAGAGCTGGTGGACAATGCTGAATTTTAATTATGAGCTGCTCGATAACAAGCAGGACAAAACGATTATGCTGCTGCACGGGTTTTTATCGTCTAAAGAAAGCATGAGAAGAATCGCAGAAGATTTAAGCAGCCTACGCAATGTAATTCTTGCAGATTTACCCGGTTTTGGCAGTACCTTAAGTACGCCGCATGATTACCGTATGGAAGATGTTACAGGAGGGCTTGTAAATATTGCAGACAGAGAAGGTATTAACACTTTCGATGTGCTCGGCTACTCGATGGGTGGCCGGGTCTCTCTGGCCTTAGCAGCTCACTTTCCAAAAAGAATTGATAAATGCATATTGGAAAGCGCCTCGCCCGGTATCGCTGATGAAGAAAAGCGCGCGGAACGGCTTCGAATTGACCGTGAGCGCAGCAGTTTTATAATTAGCGATTATAATGAATTTCTTCAGTTCTGGCAGGATATGCCGCTGTTTTTGAGTCAGCGTAATGCAGCCCGGTCAGTGCTGAAGGCCCAGCACGAAGAGCGACTGCAGCAGACACCGGCGGAAGCTGCAGACAGCCTGTTAAAATACGGCACGGGTGTACAGCCCTCGTACTGGGATAATTTAAGCGGGCTTGAGAGCAGTTTTTATTTACTGGCAGGCAGTGAGGACAAGAAATTTGTGGCAACAGCTGAAACGATGTCAGAACGTTTGAAAAGTGCTAAACTGAATATAGTTGAACATTGCGGTCACAATATTCATCTTGAAAATTACAAAACGTACATAAGGTTAGTACGAGAGTACCTAGAGGAGGATAACTCATGACAAGAGTTTGGGAAACAGTTAAAGAATACAGTGAAATTAAATATGAATTTTATAATGGTATTGCTAAAGTAACGATCAACCGTCCGGAAGTGCGCAATGCATTCACGCCGGATACTGTTGCAGAGATGATCGATGCATTCACGCGCGCACGGGACGATCAGCGTGTTTCGGTAATAATTTTAACTGGTGAAGGCGACCTTGCCTTCTGTTCAGGCGGAGACCAGAAAAAACGCGGACACGGCGGCTACGTAGGGACAGATGAAGTACCACGTTTGAACGTTCTTGATTTACAGCGTTTAATCCGTGTTATTCCTAAACCTGTTATCGCTATGGTTGCAGGTTATGCAATCGGCGGCGGCCACGTGCTGCACGTTGTATGTGATTTAACAATTGCTGCTGAAAACGCACGTTTCGGCCAGACTGGTCCTAGGGTCGGTTCATTTGATGCCGGTTACGGTTCAGGTTACTTAGCGCGTATCGTCGGCCACAAAAAAGCGCGTGAAATCTGGTACTTATGCCGCCAGTACGACGCACAGGAAGCACTGGACATGGGCTTAGTCAACACAGTTGTACCTTTAGAGCGTCTGGAAGACGAAACTGTCGAGTGGTGTGAAGATATTATGAAACACTCACCGACTGCACTCCGTTTCCTAAAAGCTTCGATGAATGCTGATACAGACGGCTTAGCCGGGTTACAGCAGCTTGCAGGAGATGCAACACTGCTTTATTACACTACAGATGAAGCGAAAGAAGGCCGTGACGCGTTTAAAGAAAAACGTGAACCGAACTTCGATCAATTCCCTAAATTCCCGTAAATTGCATATTTTAAAATATAACACCCGTCTATGATGGGTGTTTTTGAGGTGAAGTTAATGTCATACAAATGGCTGGAAACAGCAAGTTTTACTTATCCTGACAACCTTGCTGTGAAATACAAAGATGAATCTCTGACGTATCAGATGCTGTATATGCATGCACATTCACTCGGTACACATCTGCAAGCCCTTAAATTAAAACGAGTCGGTTTGTATATCGATAATTCATTGGACTCTGTCAAACTGATTCACGGTCTGATGATGCTCGGTGTGGAAATGGTAATGCTGAACACGCGGTTAACTCCGGGTGAACTTAAGAACCAGCTGGAGGATGTGTCAGTCACAACGGTCATTGCGACCTTGCCGGCTGAGATTCCCGGAGTGGAAGTAATTCAGTACGATGATTTGTTTCAGCTTGAAACGCAGACTTTTATCGTCAACAATCCTCAGCCGGATGATATTTTATCGATTATGTTTACGTCTGGAACAACGGGGCGCGCTAAAGCAGTGCCGCAAACATATAAAAATCATGAAGCATCTCACTTAAATTGCCGGCAGCATTTTAATTATGACAGTGACAGCACCTGGCTGATGGTTAACCCGATTTTTCATATTTCAGGACTGTCAATCCTGTTCAGAACTGTAATGACAGGCTGTACGTTAATCGTCGAAAATAAGTTCGATGAGGCGCGCGTATGGAATATTTTAAGCCGGGATAAAGTGACTCATACGAGTATGGTGCCTGTTATGCTGAAGCGCCTGATGAAAATAGAAGGCACACATCATCTCGAAGGACTGCTGCTCGGCGGCGCGAGTACAACACCGTCGCTGCTGGAAAAAGCAATGAACAAAAATCTGCCGGTGTATAACTCATTCGGCATGACTGAAACATGCTCCCAAATTGTTCAAATTTCTTATAAAGATGAAAAGATTTTAAGCGGGACCGTCGGGAATATTCAGGATTATGATATTAAAGTCGACGAAAATACAGGAGAACTGCTGATTAAAGGAGACAGTGTTGCGAACGGTTATTTAAATGCAGATATGAAGAAAGAAGACGGATACTTTAATACAGGAGATCTCGCGGAAATTGACAGCGAGGGTTATCTGTATATTTTAGACAGACGGACTGATTTGATTATCAGCGGCGGCGAGAACATTTATCCGAAAGAAATAGAGGATGCGGTATACTCGCTCAGCGGCGTCGATCGCTGTGTTGTCATTAAAAAAGACGATGAAGAGTGGGGCAGTGTGCCGGTGCTGCTGCTGGAAGAAGAAGTGGACGAGGCATTGCTGCTCAATCACTTAAGTAAGCATTTGGCAAAATACAAGCTGCCAAAGGAAATTCACTATGTCGATAAAATTATTATGACATCGACCGGGAAGATTTCACGCAGTCAGAATCAAAAAATGTTTCTCGGCCGTTAAATACAGGTATGGAGCATTAAAGAGATAATTACTGATGTTTTTTCTTTTCGTTTACAGGCACTGGATCAAAGCCGCCTTCATGAAACGGATGGCATTTTGAAATGCGCTTAGCAGCCATGAAACTGCCCTTCATTGCGCCGTGTTCAGCGAGTGCTTCCAAAGCATAATTTGAACAGGTCGGGTAAAAACGGCAGGTCGGTGGCGACATTGGAGAAATATATTTCTGGTAAAAATGAACGGAGCCGATTAATACTTTTTTCATTACAGCATCACCTTTTAAAATTAATACAACTATTGTAAGCTGATATATGCAAGAGTGCAACTGGGAGGATTCTATATGAAAACATTTACTGATTTTAAAGGCAGACGTGTTACATTGGAAAACAGTTACGTTGAAAATACGAAACATGTACTTATAATCCCTAAATTTAACGGCCAGTTTTTACTGACAAACCATAGAGAGAGGGGACTGGAATTCCCCGGAGGAAAAGTGGAAAATGGAGAAGCACTTGTCGAAGGTGCTCAGCGCGAACTCTATGAAGAAACGGGCGGTCTCGTGGGCGACATGCATTTTGTAGGTACATATACCGTTCACGATGGCGATGAGACATTCAGTAAAGCAGCATTTTGCTGTAATATTGAACGGCTGGATCAGCTGAAACACTATCATGAAACAAACGGTCCAATGCTGGTGGACCATATAGACGATATTCCTGAAGAAGATAAAAGTTTGCTTTTGAAAGACGATTGTATCGTTTATTTATATAATGAAGTCAGAGAAAACGGCTGTCAGTAGCGGCTGTTTAAATAAGAGAGCCCGGAACAGTGAAATTGTTCCGGGCTTTCGTCATTTTGAGAGGCTGTGTGTACGTTGTGAAATTGACAAAGTTCATAGAAGATGCTGTAAGTACGTTGTGAAATTGACAACGTACATGGAAGATGCTGCAAGTACGTTATGAAATCGACAAAGTACATGGAAGATGCTGCAAGTACGTTGTGAAATCGACAAAGTACATAGAACGTGCTACAAGTACCTTGTCAAATCAACAAAGTTCATAGTAAGTGTCCCTGTAGAAAATATGCAGCGAGCCTGCCGATTCCCAACAAAAAATCCCAGGATAATCAATATCCCGGGATTCTGCAATCAAATATATTTAAAATCCGCCTTTTTCAGCAATCGCAGCTGATTCTTCACCGAATTTTTTAAAGTTTTCTATGAACTTATCTTTAAGTCCTTGTGCTTTTTCATTGTATGCATCTTTGGATTCCCAAGTGTTGATTGGTGCAAGAATTTCTTCCGGCACACCAGTCACTGCTGTTGGAATTGATAAGCCGAACATTTCATCTTCAACGAATTCACCTAATTCGAGTTCACCGCTGATAGCACGGCGTACCATTGAACGGGTGTGTGCAAGGTTCATACGCTTGCCGACGCCGTATTCGCCGCCTGTCCAGCCTGTGTTTACAAGATAAACGTTAACTTCATGCTTGTCGATTAAATCTCCGAGCATGTTCGCATATACTGTCGCATGCAGCGGCAGGAATGGTGAACCGAAGCATGTTGAGAATACCGGCTGCGGTGTAGTAACGCCGCGTTCAGTTCCTGCAAGTTTAGATGTAAATCCGCTTAAGAAATGGTACATTGCCTGATCTTTGTTTAACTTGGCGATTGGAGGAAGTACTCCAAATGCATCTGCTGTTAAGAAGATGATTGTTTTTGGATGTCCTGCAACTGAAGGAATGCGCGCATTATCGATATGGTCAATCGGATAAGCTGCACGTGTATTCTCAGTCAGTGAACCGTCATCGTAATCAGGATTGCCGTCTTCATCGATAACTACGTTCTCAAGTACCGAACCAAATTTAATCGCTTCAAAGATTTCAGGTTCTTTTTCTTTTGATAAATTAATAGTTTTAGCGTAACAGCCGCCTTCGATGTTAAATACACCATCGTCATTCCAGCCGTGCTCATCGTCACCGATAAGATCGCGTTCCGGGTCTGCAGAAAGCGTCGTTTTACCTGTACCTGATAAACCGAAGAATAATGCAACATCTTTGTTTTCGCCGACGTTGGCACTGCAGTGCATGCTGAGCACGCCTTCTTCAGGAAGCAGGTAGTTCATAATTGAGAAGATTGATTTCTTCATTTCTCCGCCGTATTCAGTACCGCCGATAAGAATGATTTTCTTTTCTAATGATACAAGGACGAATACTTCAGAACCCGTACCATCGACTTCAGGGTCTGCTTTAAAAGTAGGTGCAGATACAATCGTAAATTCAGGATCGATTGCAAGTGCTTCTTCTTTTGTTTCAGGACGGATAAACATTGTTTTCGCAAACATGTTGTGCCAGCTGAACTCATTGACAACCTGAAGTTTCAGTTGTGTATGCGGGTCTGCGCCTGCATAGCCGTTAAAGACAAATAATTCTTCTTTGTCATTTAAATATGTAGTAACTTTATCGAATAAGTTATCGAAAATTTCCTGTGAAATAGGCTGGTTGACCTCGCCCCAGTCAATCTTGCTGTCGGATACGCTGTCTCTGACGATAAAACGGTCTTTCGGGCTGCGGCCTGTGTATTCTCCAGTCTGCGCGCGAAGTGCTCCTGTATTTGTAAGTACTGCCTCTTTGCGTCGTAAAGATGCTTCGACAAGTTCAGCGTTTGATAATTGTTTGTGAGTAGAAGGTTTATTAACAAGACCTTCGATTAAACTTTTATGGTTAACCATGATTCGCCTCCAAGTATTTTCATTAACGAAGTATTTAGAAATTAGTATAACACATTCGTTTTTATGTTTACACAATAACAGGATAAGGTTTTTGAATATTGAATTGTTTTTTGCAATGCTCGTTCATAAGATAAATTTATATATCATTATAAAAGTTATAAGTATATGTTTATAAAATTAAGGATTTTTCACAGCTTGCTTTTGGGTTTTATAATTTAATTATCTAAAAAGCTGCTGAAAATAAAACTTGTTAATCTTGATTTGCCCATTCCAATAATGTAAGATGAATAATAAGTTATCTCTTATCAAGAGGTGGTGGAGGGATTCAAACCCTGTGAAGCCAGAGCAACCTCCTTTTCAAGAAAGGTGCTAAAGAATGCAGAGTAATTCTGACCGATAAGAGAAAAGGGCGAGCCTTTTTCTCTGTTTATTATGGAGAAAAAGGCTTTATTTTTTGCTTTGAAGAGATGGCTAAATGAGCTTTAAGAGGAGATTTTATAAATGTCAGAACGTAAATTATTTACTTCAGAGTCAGTCACAGAAGGTCACCCGGATAAAATTGCAGACCAGATTTCAGATGCGATTCTCGATGCAATCTTAGAAGGCGACCCGTATGCGCGTGTTGCCTGTGAAACAGTAGTCAACACAGGTCTTGCGATGATTGTCGGGGAAATCAGCACAGAAACTTACGTCGATATTCCAAGAACAGTGAGAGAAACCGTTAAGGAAATCGGCTATGTCGATGCGAAGTACGGTTATGATTATAAAACAATGTCTGTCTTAACGGGAATTGATGAGCAGTCAGAGGACATCGCTGTCGGTGTAAACAACGCTTTTGAAACCCGCGAATCACAAGGAGTTTCAACAGGTGCAGGCGACCAGGGCTTAATGTTCGGTTACGCGACGAACGAAACGAAAGAGTTTATGCCGCTGCCGATTTCATTAGCGCACAAAATTTCACGCCGTTTAACAGAAGTGCGTAAAGATAATACAATTTCCTATCTGCGTCCGGACGGCAAATCACAGGTAACGGTTGAATACGATGAAAACGGCAAACCGTCAAGAGTCGATACGATTGTTATCTCTACCCAGCATCATGAAAATATTCCGGCGACACAAATCTACGATGATTTATTAGAATACGTGATTCAGGAAGTAGTTCCTGAAAATCTCATAGATGAAGAAACTAAATATTTCATCAACCCGACAGGCAGATTTGTAATTGGCGGACCGCAAGGGGATGCGGGTCTGACAGGACGTAAAATTATCGTCGATACTTACGGAGGCTACGCTCGTCACGGCGGCGGCGCCTTCAGCGGCAAAGACCCGACAAAAGTTGACCGTTCCGCAGCTTATGCAGCACGTTATATTGCAAAAAATATCGTAGCGAGCGGTGCGGCGGAAAAATGTGAAATTCAGCTGGCTTATGCCATCGGCGTATCCCAGCCGGTATCTATTGCGGTCGATACTTTTAATACAGGAAAATACGACGAAGAAAAAATTACAAAAGTCATCAGAGAACTGTTTAATTTATCACCAGATGGTATTATAGATATGCTAAACTTGAGAAGACCAATTTATAAACAGACTGCGAGTTATGGACATTTTGGTCGTACGGACATCGACTTGCCTTGGGAGAGACTGGATAAGGTCGATGCACTGAAAGATCTTCTTAGAAATAGCTAATTTAAGCAGTTGCGAAAGAGAGGAATAATATGAATACTGATATTTTTACAGATCCGATATTTATCGCGGTCGCAGCAGTGCTTCTCATCATTGCAATCTGGTTTTTAGTATATTACTTTAAACACCGCAATGAAGTGAAAACTGTGGAACAAACTTATTCGAAAGAAAAAGATTCACTCGTTGAGAAATACGAAAGTGAACATGAGGAAGAACGTTTAGAGCACAAGAAAGAAATGTCCGCTTTAAATGAAAAATATCATAATGATACGACACTTCTCGATAACAAACTTTCGAGCCTGCATCAGTTTACTGTAGATAAAGGCGAGTATTTGACAGACCTTTCTTTAATTCAGTTAAAAGACAAACTTGTTAAAGATGAAAAAATCCGTGAGACGGATATGATTATTCTGTCGAACATTTATTTACCATCAAGAAATTACACAAATACACGTAAAATCGATCATTTAGTTTTAACACGCACGGGTATTTATCTGATAGATTCTAAATACTGGAGCGGTCATATTTTACACGGTGTGAATGAAAGCCAGTTTGAAGAAGTACCGTATATTGAATCATTCTTCGATTTACTGGAACTCGATAAGCAAAAAGAACAGACTTTAATTTTTGAAAAGGCAGATGCGTCGAATGTATCGGTTAACCACTACAACGGCATTATCGATGAAACGAAAGTAACTGCTGAAAAACTTAAAAACAAATTTAAATTACAATACGACATCGTTCCGATTATTTACTTCAATCCGAAAGATAACGGCAATTATTCAATTACCAACTATTCGGAAGATCCATCGATCAGAGTAATCGTCGGTCAGGAAGACTTGGAAGCATTCTTCCTGAAGTATGTATTCCACGGCAGATTCCAGTACACAGTTAAAGATCTGGATGAGATTGCGAATGCCTTACTCGATCAAAGTCTGTAACTTTGTAAATTGAAACTAATCGTCCTATAATTATTTATAGGACGATTTTTATATTTTGGAGGGAAATTAAATGGCAGAAGAAATTATCGTAATCAATCCTGCAACTCAAAAAGAAGCGGGACGCGTAAAAAAAGACAGCAAAGACGAAATTGAGAAGAAAATTAATACTGCACATGAAAAATTTCAAAACTTTAGAAAAATGAATGCCGGGGACCGTTCGGATTTACTTTTCAAATGGTCGGAAAAAATCGATGAGAACAGACAGGAAATCGCAGAACTCGTCACGCTGGAAGGCGGCAAGCCGCTTGCTGAAGCACTCGGTGAAGTCGACTATGCCAACAGTTATATTAAATACTATGCTGAAGAAGCGAAAAGAATATACGGCCGGACAGTACCGGCGAATAATGATGACACGAGAATTGTTGTAACGAGGCATCCGATAGGGGTAGTCGCAGCGATTACGCCTTGGAACTTCCCGGTAGCAATGATGGCACGTAAAGCAGCACCGGCTGTTGCAGCAGGCAATACATTTATCGTTAAGCCGGCAAGCGCAACTCCGATGTCAGCGGTGAAATTTATCGACCTTGCAGTAGAGGCGGGCTTCGATGAAGGCGTCATTCAATATGTTAATGCCTCCGGCCGCGATGCAGGTGAAATATTTACCCAGTCTGATAAAATTATGAAACTGACATTTACCGGCTCGACCGAAGTCGGCAAGCAGCTGATGAGCGATGCCACAGTGACGGTTAAAAATGTGACGATGGAACTCGGCGGACATGCACCGCTGATTGTTAACAAGGATGCTGATATCGATAAGGCAGTTGAAGGCGCAATCGCATCGAAGTTCAGAAACTCGGGACAAACTTGCGTATGTGCCAACAGATTTTACGTGCACGAAGATGTGCTGGATGAATTCACAGAAAAATTTACTGCGAAAGTAAAAGAGCTGAAAGTCGGCAACGGTATGGATGAAGGTGTTAAAATCGGACCGTTAATCGATGAAGACGGTTATGATAAAGTGATGAAACACATTGAAGATGCCATTGAAAAAGGCGGTAAAGTTACAACCGGCGGCAAAGGAGATAAATCAGGCGGCTACTTTGTAGAACCGACTGTTATTACGGATGTAACCGACGATATGATCTGTATGAGCGAAGAAACATTCGGACCGCTGGCGCCAATTCAGAGCTTTTCTAATCTCGATGAAGCGATTAATAAAGCAAACGGAACAGAATACGGTCTTGCAGCATATTACTTTACTGAAAATTATACGACGGGAATCAGACTGACAGAAGAACTCGACTTCGGGGTGCTCGGCTGGAATAATGGTGCACCAAGTGCTGCGAACATTCCATTCGGCGGCTTAAAAGAAAGCGGCGTCGGCCGTGAAGGTGCGCCAGAAGGACTGGAACCTTATACGGAAACAAAAGTCACATCGATAAAAATATAGAACAGAACTGATTTAAAAAGGAAGCAGATTGTCATAATGAACTGTAACCCGAATAATAGACAGCTTATAAAAAGCGTCTCTTATTCGGGTTTTTCTATGCCCTAAAGATTATCTTGTTTATACTTAAATAAACTATCTGTACGGAGGGCTATCATGGCTAGACA
>NZ_JADGLW010000007.1:0-98508 GCF_015235105.1 Jeotgalicoccus nanhaiensis | reverse complement strand
AATCCACCTTCGCCATTTAAATAATCTGTTACGACTGTTAACTTAAATTCAAAACTATGTTTATTATTTTTCATACAAAAACTCCCCTTAAGTTGAATAGTAAGTACAACTTAAGGGGAGCACGTCATTTTGAGAGGCTTATTTTTTAACTTCTATTTCAACCTTGCCAAATCCTTCAAATACTCCTTCATATTTTCCGGCTTCCAGCTTGACCGGCAGAATAAAAGTACCTGACGAAATAAATTGTCCCGCTTCAAGCCCTTTTCCCTGACTGCTGAGTTTTTCTATCAGCCATTTTACAGCATTAACCGGATGCCCCATTACTTCTGATGATTGTCCCCGTTTAATTTCTTCGCCGTTAAACAAAAGCCTGCCCGTGATATTATCGAGATCCTCGTAATCGGCAGATTTCGCTTCACCGATCACCACCGCTCCAGCCACCGCACAGTCAGCAACCACTTCATATTTCGATATATTCGGGAACCAGTTATTATATCTGCCGTCAGGAAGTTCAAGCGCCGGCGCCACAGTACATTTCGATAAAATACTTTCTGCATCGTCTGTGACACTCAATTTTTCGTTTACATAGAAAACCAGTTCCAGCTCCGCAAGCGGACTATTATAATCTGCCAAACTCATTTCAGTAATCACCTGGTCCGCAGTAAACGGACCGTAAACCGGTTCATTACTGTCAAACAGCGCCTGTGTTTCCGGGCTTGTCATACTGATTTTATAACCTTTTACAGTTTCATCCTGCATATTTAAAATTTCAGTCTGAATATTATAAGCCTCTTCAACAGTATCCGTTTTGATATCCTGTCCCGGCTTTAAAACAGTCCCGTATTTTCTTGCCTCATATAATCTTTCTGCATCTTTCATGCTACCCCTCCTGAATATTGCAATACAGTAAATATATCATAATATTCAGGTAATTCTAAAATATTATTGCCATCATTTTCAAAGGGGTATCTTCTGTATTTACCAAACCATGCGACTGTCCTTTCGTAATCACACAGCAATCCCCTTTTCCAACCGGTTTAAATTGTCCGTCCGAATCTTGAAATTCACCTTTTCCTTCTATTATATGATAAATTTCACTGTCATCGATATGCTGGTGGTAACCGATTGATGCATGAGCTTCAAGTTCAATTTCCAATACTTTACGAATTCCTTCGAAGTCTCTTTCCTTTATATAGGATGTTGAAAAAATACTGCCTTTACCATCAAATCTATTTTTTAATTCTATTGTTTCTTCCGGCTTAATAATCATTCAATCCGCTCCTTTATTTAAGTAAATTAGGTAAGAATGTTGAGATTGAAGGGATGAATATAATCAATACCACCATAATTCCTACAATTAACAGTACATGCAGTATATAAGGCAGCGTTTCTTCAATTCCCATCTTTTTATCTGTTACAGATGCGCCGGCAATCAATGAGAGCCCGACCGGAGGTGTAATATTCGCGAGGGCAAAGTTCATAATCATCACCATGCCGAAATGGACCGGATCGATACCGAATTCCATTGCAATCGGCATGAAAATCGGTGTTAAGAGCACAATCAGCGATGTGACTTCTGTCAGCATGCCCAATATTAATAAAATCAGTGACACGAGAAGCAGAAAGACCAGCGGCGAATCCGCAAAATTCAGGAAGAATCCGGATACTGCATCTGGAATATGATTCACAGTCAATACATATGTAAAGACATTAGCCATGGATATAATAATTAAAATTGTTGCCGATGTGACCGCTGAACCTGCCATAATCTCCTTAACCTTAGTCCAGTTCAGCTCTCTGTAAAACAGCGATAAAACAAATCCGTAAACGACCGCGATCACTGCTGCTTCTGTCGCTGTTGCATAACCTGAAAAGATACTGCCGAGAATAAATATAGGCGTCAGGAGCGGGAAGAACGCTTCTTTGGTTACTTTCCATAATTCCCGGCCGGATATTTTTTCCGTCCGGACTTCGCCGAATCCTTAAACCAGACATAAATACATAAGGCGAGCGCCAGCAGCACACCCGGTATAATTCCGGCAAAGAACAGGTCGCCGATGGAAATATTTGCGGTAATTCCAAGAATAACCATGGTGATACTCGGCGGAATAATCAGCCCGAGTACACCGGCCGGTCCGATAATACTCGCTATAAATGAGTTCGAGTACTTCTCTTCTTTCAATCTTGGCACAAGCACGGAACCGACAGCATAGGTGGTCGCGACTGTAGACCCGGAGACAGCTCCGAACAGAGCTGAGGTGACAACAGTCGTAATCGCTGTGCCGCCCGATAATTTGCCGACAAAAGCATTGGCAAAGGCCATCAGACGTTTCGTCAGACCCCCTTTCCCCATAATGTCTCCCGCCAGAATAAACAACGGAATTGCTAAATAAGAAAAATTATTAACTCCGGCAAAGCTGCGCTGAACAATAATTTCAAGCGGCACTCCGCCGATGAGCAGCATGACAAGACCGACAATACCGATAACAAAAGCAATCGGCATTCCGAGAAACAGCAGCAGAAAGAACAAAATAAGCATACTGACTGCGAGCATTATACCGCCTCGCTTTCATTCTGAGGTTTCCAGGCATTTAAGATTAAAAAGTACAGCGACAGCAGACTGCTGACCGGTATCGCCAGATAAAATACCGTCATCGGCAGCTGCAGCGTCGATGATGTAAAGTCGAGTGACTGATAAGAGAATATAAAGCCGTACACTGTCAGCACCAGAAAGAACAGGCCGAGCAGTATATTAACTGTTAAATATAAGTAAGGCCGCAAACTGTCCCCTGCGCGTTTTACAAAGAAATTTACCGCCAGATGCCCACGTTCATAAACAGCGACACTCATTCCAAGAAAAGTCATCCAGACCACTAAAAGACGGGACAGTTCTTCAGTTCCCGGCATGGAGTAATCAAAAAATCTCGATACGACCTGCGTCAGTACGATCAAAGTAAGCAGTGCAATCACAACTGCACATGCAATATATAAAACTTTCACCAATGCTTTCGTCATATTATTCATCTTCCCCCCATCCGGAATTTCTGCGGTACATATCCATCATTTCCTTGCCGAATACTTCCTCTTCCCATTTGTCATATACAGGCATCATTGCTTCTCTGAAGGCTTCTTTATCAACATCATCGTTAACTTCCATCCCATTTTCGGCAAGAAACTCTATATGCTCCGACTCTGTTTCGTCATTCGCTGCTTGAATTCCTTTCGAAATTTTATCGATTTCATCTGTGAGTATTTCCTGATCTTCGGCACTGATTTCCTCCCAGGTTTCTCCGTCGATTACAATCATGACCGTGTTATAAAAATGGCCGGTCAGCGATAAGTAGTCCTGTACTTCATTAAAACGCGGTGCAACGATATTCGCGAGCGGATTTTCCTGCGCATCAAGCGCGCCCTGCTGCAGTGCCCCGTATACTTCACTGAAAGCCATAACTGTCGGCAGGGCTCCGGCTTGCTCAAACGTATCGACGCGAAGTGCTGTTTCCGCCACTCTGATATTCATTCCCTTTAAATCTTCCGGCTGGACGACCGGTCCCTCATTGTTTGTTACGTGGCGGAAGCCCCATTCTAAATATCCCGCCGTATGCATACCATATTCTTCAACAATATCTGCTATGTACTCTCCAAATTCACCGTCATAAGCATCTCGCGCTTCCTGCTCGCTCGGCCACATGTACGGCAGATCTTCTATAGCCAGCCTCATATCCATAGTCTGCATAGAACCGACCATTACCGCAAGGCCGTTCATTGCCCCGACATCGACCTGCTGGAGCATTTCCGTTTCACTGCCGAGCTGTGAATTCGGATAAATTTCAAATTTCACCCTGCCCTCCGTCTCTTCTTCCACTGCTTCAGCCATTTCGTTGATTTGCATTGCCTGATTCGTATCCGGCGGCAAAGCGTGTCCAAACTGCAGCGTGATACTGCCGTCGTCCTTGCCGCATGCCGCAAGGAGCAGTAAAAATGATAAAACACCTGCCAGTAACGTATATTTTCTCATGACCCTGTCAGCTCCCCTTAGTTATTTTCTAATAATTATAAATTAAAATGCAATATTATACAAATAAGAATTCGATTTGCTTTTTATTAACTGAAAATTCTATAATAGATAGAATAGTTCATTATAGGAGTGAAACACATGCCAGAATTAAATCCGCGTGCGACAGCTTTATCCATCCCGGGAATCAGAGTCTTTTCAAACCAGGTTCAGCTTTTTCATGACGGTGTCAATTTAACCATCGGACAGCCTGATTTTCCTACACCTGAAAGTGTGAAGGAAGCGGCGATTACAGCCATCAGCAATAATAAAACCGGTTACTCTTTAAACGCCGGTATCGTCGAACTGCGGGAGGCCGCTGCAGACTTTTTTGCAGAGAAGTATAATGCGCATTACACTGCTGATGAAGTTGTCATTACAAACGGCGCGAGTGAAGCACTCGACTCAGTCCTCCGCACGATTTTAACCGAAGGCGATGAAGTCATTATTACCGCCCCTGCATACCCAGCCTACGAATCGCTGATTAAATTGAATGGCGGTGTTGTTAAATATCTCGATGTCAGCGATACACAATTCATTCCGGATATTGAAAAGCTGGAGGCTTTAGTTACTAATAACACTAAAGCTGTGCTCTTAAACTATCCATCTAACCCGACAGGCGCATCTTTATCGGAAAAAGACGTAAAAAATATTGCGGATTTTATCAGCAGCCAAAATCTTTTCCTCATCAGCGATGAAATTTACAGTGAAAATGTTTATGAGAATCAGCATATTTCGTTCGGCAGCATAGAAAATATACGCGATAAAACGATACTCATTCACGGTGTGTCGAAATCACACTCGATGACCGGCTGGAGAGTCGGCTATACATTATCACCAAGACATTTAAGCGATGAAATATTGAAAGTGCATTTAAATAACTCAATCTGTGCAGCGGTGCCGAGTCAGTATGCAGCACTTGAAGCACTGACGAATGCCCGCGATTATCCGAAAGTAATGAATAAAGAATTCTTGAAACGCCGTGATTATGTTTACAGCAGACTCATCAAAATGGGATGTACAGTCGAAAAACCGGGTGGTGCTTTTTACATCTTCCCCGACATCTCGTTTACGGGAATGGACGACTGGGACTTCGCGACAGCATTGCTGAAAGAAAAACATATGGCAGTCGTTCCGGGCTCCGCCTTCTCCGAACACGGCGCCGGCCACATCCGTATCTCATTTGCGAGTTCAATTGAAACACTTGAAGAAGGCATGAACAGGCTGGAAGCATTTGTGGAGAATTTAAGCTAATAAATACAAAAAGGTTCACCGGAAACTTTCGGTGAACCTTTTTGCGATTAAATAAGTCTATATTTCTCACGGCGGCGCGAGAATATGTGCTGTGTGCCGCCGCGGGGTTCTCGGTGGCACAAGATCACTCATTGTGTGCCGCCGTCAGTTTTCGGTGGCACGAACATTTAAATTAATAATTTTTTTAACTAAATTTGGAATTAAAACGCTGAGCAATTTCTTTTCCTATTTCAATTGAGCATGTTGCCGCAGGTGATGGTGCATTCAGCACATGAATACTGAGATCATTTTCTTCAAAGTAAAAATCATCCAGCAGTGTGCCATCCGGTTTCATTGCCTGAGCTCTGACCCCTGCTTCCATAGGTGTTATCTCACTCGCTTTAATAAGAGGTATTAATTTTTGTGCTGCTTTAACAAATGCTTTTTTATTAAACGATCTGTAATATTCTCCAATTGCTTCTTTAACGTTCTTTAATCCCATTCGATAAAGTCCAGGGAATGTTAATATTTCCAGAGTCTCTGATTTATCAAAACCGATTTTCTTGTAGGCTTCTTTTTTAAATCCAAGCACAGCGTTCGGACCTACATCCACACCCCCGCCAACCATATTTGTAAAATGCACTCCGAGGAACGGCAGTTCAGGGTTTGGTACCGGATAGATTAATGTTTTAACGTACTTCTCCACATCTTTATGCAGCTTAAAGTACTCTCCTCTGAACGGGATTATCTTAACGTCAGTATCAATCCCGCTCAACTTAGCTAGTTTGTCACTGTACAGACCTGCACAGTTAACAAGGTAATCTGCTTCATAAACGGTTTTGTTCGTCCTCACTTCAATCGTATCTGCGTTATTTTTTACCGCTTCAACTTTATTATTGTAATGAATTTCCCCGCCGTTATTTATAAATAGTTCACCAAATTTCTCAGTGACTTCACGGAAATTAACGATACCAGTATTTTTCACATGAATACCGCCGACAGTATTAACATACGGCTCGATTTTGCGTACCGTTTCTCCATCCAGCAGTGTAACATCCAGACCGTTTTCTACACCACGCTTATATAAATTTCGCATCCGGTCCAGTTCTTCTTCCTCAGTTGCTACGATTACTTTTCCGCACTGGTTATACTCTACATTATGTGTTTGACAAAACTCTATCATTGACGCCGAACCATTTTTCGCAAATTCCGCTTTATAAGAGCCCGGACGGTAATAAATACCGGAGTGTATTACTCCGCTATTATGTCCAGTCTGATGTTCGGCAGCTCTCGACTCTTTATCCAATACAATAATTTTTTTGGCAGGGTTCAATTCAGATAATTGATATGCCGTACTCAAACCAATTATCCCTGCACCCACAATTAAAATATCTGCTTTCACTTATTCCACCCCGCAAGCTTCTGCAATGACTTCTACTATGTGTTTCACTGCGATTTCGTTACTCAATCCTTCGCGTTCTACTCCCAGCTGCATCTGAATATGACAGCCCGGATTCGAAGTGATTATTAAATTCGGTTTTGATATTTTTACATTATTCATTTTTAAATCTAAAATCTGCATGGATTCATCGAAATGCAAAATATTATATATCCCTGCAGACCCGCAGCATAAAGATTTTTGAGGCATTTCTATATAATTAAGCTGCGGAATTTTGTTGATCAGTTTTAACGGATCGTTGAATACTTTCTGGACATTCTCAAGATGACATGAAGGCTGATACACTGCATTTTTATCGATACCATGGACTAGATCCAAATCGATTAATGCCATAATCTGCGAGATGTCTCTAACTTTATTCGTGAATTCCACGGCACGTTTATGCCAATCAGTTCCCGGCTCAAAAAGCTTATCGTACTCTTTTAAAGTTGCTCCGCACCCGCCGATAGTATTAACAATATAGTCAAAGTCATATTTTTCGTATGCCGCGATATTCTTCATGGCAAGTTCCACTGTCTGTGCCGTCTCTCCTGCATGATGCTGAAGTGCACCGCAGCATCCCTGTTTCGGTATATTCGTTACCTGTACATAGTGTTTCTTCATAATCTTAACGGCAAGTTCATTAATGTTTGCAAAGAATGAGTCCATGATACATCCCTGAAAAAAGCCAATCGATAAATCATTACGCCGAAACGGATTAATATTCCGTGTAATCCTTTTACTCAAAATAACATCCGGCATCGCTTTATTCATTTGGTTAAATTTCTTAACCGGCTTGAGCAGATTATAATTTTTAACGACTTTCTGCATACCCGATACCTGATAAGCGTACAGTCCTTTATTGATAATTCTTAATACGTTTTTGTTTTTCAAAGCAAACTTAAAAGCTGCTGTTCGATTAACCTTCTCTATGACACCCATGTCTTTATTCTCTTTTAATACTTCTACAGCAGACATCAGTATGTCTCCATATCTGACATTAGTCGGGCAGACTGTTTCACAGGCTCTGCAGCCTAAGCACAGATCAATCCCTTCCTGCATATCTTCAATGGTTATTTTACCTTTCGCAGCCATTTGAACAAGATTAATTCTACCTCTCGGTGAGTGTTTCTCTTTTTTGAACGCTATATATGTCGGACAGACTGGAAGGCAGTAACCACATTGCACACAGTCATAAGTAGCTTCAATATCCAGTTTATTCAATAATGCATTAGCCATTTCGCAACACTAACCTTTTTTCTCCTTTTTCAGGGAATATTTTGCCTGGATTTAAAATATTTTTTGGATCCAGGGCTTTTTTAATCGCTTTTTGAAAATCTAGACCATCATCGCCAACTTCATTTAGCATAAATGCTTTCTTCATCGTCCCTATCCCATGTTCTCCCGATAGCGTACCGCCAAGCTCAATCGCATAGTTAAATATTTCTTCAACTGCAAACTCAACTCTTTTCACTTCTTCTTCATCTCTCATATTTGTGTTGATTGTAGGATGTAAATTACCATCTCCTGCATGTCCGAAAACAACAATATTAAGATTGTACTTGTTCTTTATTTCATCAATTTTCTTAAACATATCCGGTATTTTACTTAGCGGTACTGTTGCGTCTTCAGATATTTTTGTATATCCGCTTGTCACAATTGCAGGAGAAACCAGTTTGCGCACCTGCCACAGTTTTTGTTCCTGCTCTTTATTTTCTGCAACCTGAACATTAGAAACTCCAATTTCTTCTAACGCTTTTTTGATAACTGCAAGTTCTTTCGGCAGAACTTCAGGATCGCCATCCACTTCAACAAGGATAATTGCTGCTGCATCTCTTGGAAGATTCAACTCTGCATAATCTTCTACTTTATTTATTGAATTTTGATCTAGAATTTCCATTTTAGAAGGTCTTACACCTGCAGTCAGTATTTTAGAAATTGATTTACCTGCGGTATATAAATCATCAAAAATAACCATAGCAGTCATCGTATCCAAAGGTTTAGGTATTAAGCGCAAAGTCGCTTCAGTAATAATTCCAAGAGTTCCTTCAGAACCGATAAGCAATTTGGTCAAATCATAGCCCGTCACGTTCTTTACAGTGCTGCCGCCTGTTCTAATCAGCTTTCCTGCAGCAGTAACGACTTCCAGACCGATAACATAATCTTTTGTCACACCATACTTCACGCCTCTCGGTCCTCCAGCGTTTTCAGCCAGATTCCCACCAATAGTACAAATCGAAGATGATGATGGATCTGGAGCGTACATTAAATTATAATGTTCAGCCAACCTATGAATATCGCCGGTTTTCACACCCGGGCTAACCTTTATAATCAAATCATCTGGATAAATCTCAAGTTTTTGAGTCCACTGGGAGAAATCCATCACGATACCGCCGTGAACTGGCAGAGGCCCGCCGGATAAACTGGTACTCGCTCCTCTTGGATAAATTGGAATTGCAAATTCATCAGCAATTTCAACAGTTTTTTGTACTTCTTCAGCACTTAATACCTGAACCACTAAATCCGGTATATGCTGGCCAAAAGAAGCGTCATAACTGTATGAAACTCTTTCGTCTACCGCCTTTAGCAATCTTTCTTTAAAAATCTTATTTAATTTATCTATTATTATCTTTTCCATATAAACCACCTAAATTCTATCGTCACCGAGTTTTCTTCTCATATTAAATAAATGTTCTTTCATTAAATTGGCTGAAAGTTCCGGATTCTGTTTTTTAATAGCATCATAAATAATTGCATGCTCATCATAAACCTGTTCTCTTTTTCTTGGTTTTCCGACATTTAATTTAAGAGAAAACTCAAGTGCATCACGGTGTACTGATTGCAGATTCTTAAATGTCTGAATCAGGTAATCATTCTGGGTCGAAATAACCACAGCTTTATGAAAATCATAGTCAGCTTCCATACCTATAATCTGCTGATTAGTAGTGATTTTCCTAAAATGATTTAAGGCTTCTTCAATTTTTAAAAGATCATCTTCAGTTCTGCGTTCTGCTGCGAAATATGCTGAGCGGACTTCTATTACCGTTCTCATTTCGAGTAAATCAAAGAGCTCTTTTTTATTGAAAGTTCCATAAGTAAATTTTTTGACCTGTTCCGTAACAGATGTATTTTTCACATACGTTCCTTTACCTTGGCTTGATTCTACATAACCAATGGAAATTAATTTACTTAATGCTTCCCTGATTGGTACCCGGCTGACCTTATAAAAATTAGCCAGTTCATTTTCGGAAGGGAGCTTATCGCCAATCTTATAATCCCCCCTTTTTATTTGTTCGACAAGGTTGCCGAATATCAAATCAGATAATTTCTCTTTTTTAATAGGCTCCATCGCTCGTTTCCACCTTTTTTCTGCTTCTTGCATAATGAATAATCATAACTGCAACGAATAAAATGATACCTATTACATCCATCATAGTATCAGTTGTAATCAATAAGAAAGCTACTGCTATCATTGCTATTTGTTCAACGATATTTAATCGTGTTTTAACAAATTTGCCTAAACCGACTGCCAGTGCATAAACCCCAATTAGAGCTGTAATAATAACGATTAACAGTCTAAAATAATCAATAGGCCCTTCTGTAGTATCCAGTAATAAAATAGGATCATACGCAATAATAAAAGGTATTATAAACCCTGGTAAAGCTAATCTGAGTGCGGTCCACGATGTCTTCATCGGATCAGAGTTGGCTATACCCGCCCCTGTATATGCTGCTAATGCAACTGGAGGAGTTACGTTTGACATTGCACCGAAGTAGAAGACAAAGAAATGTGCTGCAAGCGGTGTAATTCCTGCCTGAACAAGTGCCGGTGCTGCTGTTACTGCTACAACGATATATAAAGCCGTCGATGGCAAACCAAAACTAAGTACGATACACGTTGCCATTACCATCAGGAGAATAAGGAATAAATTCCCTCCAGCTATATCAATAACGTTATATGCCAGCATTGAACCAACACCGCTCATTGAAACTACGGCAATAATGATTCCTACAGACGCACAGGCAATTGCTACCTGCACTGATCCTCTCGCACCATCATTAAGTGCTGCAAAAAACTTGGTAATAGTAATTCTGTTCGATTTATCTCTCGTTAAATACGAAGTAATTATTGCAGCAATTATACCTGCAAATCCTGCCATTATTGCAGTACGTCCTGTAAGCAGCACTGCAAATACAACTAAAATCGGTATCAGCAGAGCTCCTCTCTCAAGCAGTACTGCTTTAACAGCAGGAATATTATCTTTACTTAAACCTTTCAGACCTAATTTCTTTGCTTCAGTATCCACAGCAAAGATTAGTGCAATATAATACAGCAATGCAGGAATAATACCTGCCACTACTATTACTGTGTAAGGCACACCTAAAAATCCTGCCATAATGAAAGCAGCTGCTCCCATAATAGGAGGCATAATCATACCACCTGTTGAAGCTGCTGCTTCAACACCTGCGGCAAAACGAGGTTTTAACCCAATGCTTTTCATTAAAGGGATCGTGAATGCTCCTGTTGTCGCAACGTTAGCAACAGCACTTCCGTTCAATGTTCCTGTTAATGCGCTCGTGATAACTGCAACTTGTGCCGGCCCGCCACGTCGCTGTCCTGCAATTGCAAGTGCTAAGTCATTAAACAATTTACTTGCTCCACTGGCGCTTAAGAACGCTCCAAATAATATAAAGAGTACAATATAAGTGGAAGCAATAGATAAAGTACTCCCGAAGATACCGTTTGATGTCATGTAAATTCTATATAACAGTCGTTCCAGACTGAAACCGGAATGTGCAAAATCTATTGGGAAGTAAGCCCCGTAAACTGCGTATATCATTGCAAGTACACTTAGGATTGGTATAAACCATCCGATTGAACGACGTGTGATTTCAAATAGTACTGCAATACATACTACGGCAAAAATGTAGTCTAAAGTGCTTGCTTGCGACATTCTTTCCACATGCAAATTTGTATAGTTTAACGTAATATATCCAATCGATATAATACCAAGTACAGCTAATCCTAAATCTAAATATGAAAATTTTTGTCCCGGTTTTTTCTTGTTCATAGGATAAATGAAGAAACCGAGAACGACGATGAGAATAAGAAAAATTGTATTTCTGTAAAACTCTTGTATATTTAAATAACTCGATGTTATTAATACAAATAGCGCAAGTATGATTCCGATAATTGCTGCTGCTTTAGCTGGCCATCCTTGTAAACGTCTTTCTCTGTATTCTTCAGGTGATATTTCTTCCGTTACAGCTTCTTGAATTTTACTCATCTTTCTCAGCCTCCTCTTCTAGTTCAGCAGGTTTTAGGTTTTCCGGAATGTCCAGACCCTGCTCTTCAAAGTACTTGTAAGCACCTGCATGAAGTGGAGTATTTAATCCTTCAAGTGCTGTTTCAACTTTCATTTCTCTCGCTGAGTTATGAACGCCAATCATAAACTCCTGATTCTCATAAAGAAGTTTCGTTAAGTCATAAACAAAATCTGTTTCCATCTCAGGTGTTGCAACAAGTACGTTTGGCTGGGCAATAGTCTGAATATCTTCTTCCTGCCTTGGATAAGTACCTGCTTCAATCGTATATGGATACCAGGCGTTAGCCACAGAGTTTATCTGTTCAAGCTGTTCGTCAGTTACTTCTAAAATACTTGCCTGTAAATTACTCGCAAACATGTCTGTAATTGCGGAAACCGGAGTTCCTGCCGGTAACGAGCCGCCGTCTAAGCGTCCGTCACGCATAGAAGAAATAGTATCATCATACCCGAGATACTCCGGCCTTATATTGCTCTTATCTAGTTCGATACCTTCCATCATGGTCAAGGTGGATTGTTCAGTACCGCTTGCTTGCGGACCAACAGAAAAAGAATTGCCTTCAATATCAGAAATGTTTCCGGAATCGATTTTATTGTTCATAATGACAAAGTGTTCAACATTCGGCCAAATCATTCCAATTGCCCTTAAGTCTTTATATTCGTTTCCTTCAAAAACACCGCTGCCTTCATAAGCTTGTGTCGAGATAAGATTCTGCAAAATGGACATATCAGCTTCTCCATTTTTCATTAAATCAATATTTTCAACCGATCCCGCTGATGATTGTCCATTAAATTTAATGTTCTGATCGCGATAATGTTCTGTCCAGAGCTGTCCCATGCCAACTCCTATTGGATAATAAGTTCCTCCTGTTGATGCTGTGGCAATATTATAAATTTCTTTCTTCTCAAAATTACAACCTGTCAGAACACTTAATGTTAGAAACAGAATCGTAATTATTGATAAACCTTTTTTCATAAGATTTATCCCCCCTTTTTTGTATGCGCTTACACTTGTAATACAATATGACAATCTTACAATAAGCTTTCAAAAAACTCAACCTGTTTTCTGACAATTCTTTTAATTATTTATTTCACAAAAAAACTCTTGGGAATTTACCCAAGAGTTTATCTTTTTTCATTATTTCCTCTTCCTATAAACAATAATACCGGTAATCACTGCCGCTATTACCGCAAGTCCTGCAACTATTTTTATAATCGTACTCTGCAGTTCCTGTTTTCTCGCTTCTTCAGCGGCTTTTTCACGTTCTTCCGCTTCAAGCTGCTCCTGTTTCTCTCTTTCCAGTCTTTCTTCTTCGGCTTTACGCTCTGCTTCTTCACGGGCTTCCTGTTCTTCTCGTTCCCGCTGTTCTTCCGCTTCGCGCTGCGCTGTTTCATCAGCTTCCCATGCTTCTTCCAGATTGCTGTTTAAATTATCGACTTCATCCTGTTTCAAATTGTAAACATCAGAAATATAACTTTTCGAATTAGCCAGGGCCCGGGTCAGTGATTCACCCATATCACGATTCTGATACGCTTCTTCAACTTCCGAAATCGTCGCTTCCAGTTCTGACGTATCCGCATCCGCAACACTGCCTGTCAGCGCCGAGCGCGTGTATGAAGTATACAGTTCCTGACCATTTCCATCTTTGGCGACAACATGAAAGTCATAAGTAGTGTCTGTATTTAAACCTTCAATTCTGAAGCTGCTGCTTGTCGTCGTTCCAACGGATTCTCCATTTCGGAACATTTCATACTCAGCCGCATCTTCATGAGCATCCCAGTACATCGTTGCGGTATTGCCTGTGACTTCTCCTGTCGATAAAATCCGGTGGTCAAAATCTTCGAAGAAAGCATAGGTTTTCGGTGCTTTCCCGGCTAATTCAGAACGTGAGTCATCAGTATAATAATACATCGCAAATGCTTCCCCGAAATACTCTTCGGCCATATTGTAATATTCACGCTGCGAACTGCCGCCGAACAGCTGGTCCACCTCTTCTGCATGTATGGCTCTGAATTCTTCAGTCTCGCTGACCTGGACTCCCACTGTAAATGAATCGACAACATGGCCGTATTCATGGAGTTCCAAGTTAATTGTCGAATGTCCTTTGCCGTATTCACTGTAGCCGATACGCGCCATCGAAACGTGGCCGCCGGCTCCCGGAATCTCATCCCAGGAACTTGTATGTCCTCTCGGCACCACGCCTTTTAAGTGGGCGAATTCGGGCTGATCTGTAATCGGTGTATCCGCTAAAATAAATACTGCACCATTATTGCTCGTCTGATATAAGATACTGTTTTCAACGTGATTCATACGGCTGATCATTCTCTGTGCTTCCTGCCAGCTTTCATCAGATGATGCCCGTACATCGACCATATTCTGCAAATACGGATTGATTGCCTCTTCGGCGTGAATCCCCGGCGCCCATAACAATAATATTCCCGCTATTAATAATGTAATTCTCTTTGCTGCATTCATCCTTATCACTCCGAACTTTTAAAACTCGTAATTTGTTTCCATATCCCATTCATAAATTTCATAATCTCTCGCCCCAAGCGAAATGTAGGGATCCTGCTTTACGAGTGCGACCGCTGACTCCGTGTCTTCTGCACGATAAATTATAAGACCGCCGGCACCGTCGGTGAACCGCCCGTTCATCAGTACGCTGCCCGCTTCTCTCTGACGCGCTAGGAATTCCAGATGCTCCGGTCTATGTACACGCGATAATTCTTCATCTTTCATCGATAAAAACACTGCGAAATACTTCATTGCTTCATCTCCTTAACAGTAATATACACTAAATGAAAACAGACTGGAAACTCCAGCCTATTTCAATGACTCTATTCTTTCAGTTAATATTCTGCTGATTTCTTCTTTGCTCTGGTCTGCCGGCTTATATTCCGTGAGGTGTTCCCCATTAATAAATACTGTCGGAACGATTTTCAGCCCGCGTTCATTAAAATCTTCAAGCACTGCTTCACCGCGTTCATAGGCTGCCATTTTTTCAGGCAGTCCGAGTGTATCTTCACACATTTCAAGTGTTTTCCTGAAGCTCTTCACCCAGGATTCCTGTGTCTGAAATAACTTTTTCAGCGCCTCAAATCCTTCTATCGGATCATCGTGATCGACGTAGTTATTAGCAACTGTTCCGCGGAGCAGCCGGTCTTTAGTCCGGTCAACATGCTTAATAACAAACTTTACATGTCCGCTGTCTGTATAAGGTTTAATCACTTCAGAGGCAATTTCAAAAAACTTGGCACTGTATGGACAGCCGAGGTTCACAAAAGCTTCCACTTCAATTGATGCATGCTCAAGTCCGACTGTTAAGTATTCAATATCCGCACTGTATCTGTTTTTCACAAAAACTCCCCCAATTTTTATTTCGCTTAGTACTAAACATACCCAAATTTCCTAGTGCGCAATCTCATTAATAAAAAGAAAACAGGCACCTTCCCGGGTGGAAAGTGCCTGTTAAGGGGTTATATATTTTAAAACAGCTAAGCAAATTTAATTATCTTCTAAAATATCATTCATTCTTTATTAACGTCAATACTTTTTCTGAAAATTCAGTCCCTTTAATTTACATCTAAATAATCATAAGCAAACTGGCTGAGTATCGCCGCTCCGTAATGCAGCGCATCTTCATCTACGTTGAATTTCGGGTGGTGGTTCGGATACGCGGTATCTTCACCGCCATTTGTTCCCAGTCTGAAGAATATACCGGGGACTTCACGTGCAAAGTAAGAGAAATCTTCGCCGCCCATGCTCGGATTAACATCGAGCAGCTGTCCTTCTCCTAGTATTTTATCGACTGTTGTTCTGAGTGTCGGAATTAAGGCCGGATCATTAAATACTGACGGATAACCGTATGTGTATTCCAGCTCATATGACGCTCCCATCCCGCTCGTGATACCATTTAAGTATTCATGCATTGTTTCTTTTACTTTCGGACGGAGTTCAGGGTTTAACAAGCGTACTGTGCCTTCCAGTGTAACTTCAGGCGCAATGACGTTTCTTGCAAAGCCGCCTTCAATTCTTCCTATCGTGAGCACAATATTTTCAAGCGGATCGATATTTCTGCTGACAATCTGCTGCAGAGACGCAATGACCGTTGAAGATATTGCTATCGGATCAATCGATAAATGAGGGTGTGCCGCATGACCGCCTTTGCCGATGATTTTAATGTCGAAAGAATCTGTACATGCTGTCGCAAACCCTTCTGTGATTGAAGTTTCACCGGTTTTAATCGTCGGATGGACATGCAGTCCCGCTACAGCATCCACATCGGGATTTTTCAAGGCGCCTTCCTGCACCATCACATCAGCTCCGCCGTATCCTTCTTCCGCCGGCTGAAACAAGAGCTTGATGTTGCCCCGTTCCGGCGGATTTTCACTGATGATATGAGCAGCTCCGAGCAGTATCGCTGTGTGAGCATCATGACCGCAGAGATGACCGACACCGTCCACGGTTGATTTATATTCCGTTTCGCCTTCTTCCTGAATCGGCAGAGCATCCATATCCGCACGCAGCGCGACCGTCGGCCCTTCAATTTTCCCTTTTAACGTCGCAACCAGTCCTGTTTTCGCTACCGGGTACTCAATTTCAAAATTGAGCTTCTCCAGTTTTTCTTTTACAAATTCCGCTGTTTTGTATTCTTCAAATGATAGTTCCGGGTGCTTATGCAAATGTCTGCGCCATTCTATGATTTTATCTTTTAACTCTTCTGCCTGAGATAAACTAGTGTGATTACTCAAATACTGCATCCCCTTTAATATTAATTTGACTTAAACCTACCTTAGGCGAATAATCATGTCAAACAATAGTCTGAATAATCCATCAAAAAGAAGAGTGAGATTTTACGGCTGCATTCCAATTCCGAGAACGAAGAGCCAGACCGGCAGAGCTATCAGGCTTAACAGCGTGGTGATAAAAGCCCCGAGGGAGACGGTGTCAGGCTTCGTATTGTATGCCGCAGCAATCATCGTAGCATTCGCAGCGACCGGCATCGCATTCAGGATAATAAATACAAGTTTAAACGTATCATCAACCGGCATGAAAAGCGTCAGTCCCATCGCAATTAAAGGTGATATTGCCATACGCATAACAACCAGACCCGTAACTTCTGTCATTCCGCTGTGGCCGAGTTTCATTTCGGCAAGCTGCATACCTAAAATCAGCATAACGATTGGAATGGATGCCGCACCGATCATTTCTATAATTTCCATAAAAGCTGCCGGAATTTCAAAGTTTATCAGCTGAAAGATAATTGCTGTTAAGACCGCATATATCACCGGCACGCGCATGACGCTCTGGACAGCTTCCCGCACGGTAATCGCCGCGCCGCTGCCGTAAGACGCAATAAAAATTCCAACGGTGCTGATAATGAATGTGTGAATGACGGTAAGCATAATGGCATAGTCAAAAGCCGCGGCATTAATCGCAAACAGTACCACCGGTGCTCCGTAGTTGCCGCTGTTTGGGAAAAGCACGCCGAGCAGCATGGCGCCGATTTCCGCTCTGCCGTACTTCAATATACGAGCGATTATAATAGTGATTACTGTTAAAACCAGCATTAATAACAGTGAATAAAATAAGGCATATAAAAATTCTCCGTCCAGCGGACTGGTGTAAAAGGTCGTAAAAGCCAAACAGGGAAACAATATGTAAAGCGAGACAGACGAAACTGATTTAATGTCCATTTTCAAAAGTTTCTGCGCGGTAAATCCGACTACAAAAACCAGGAATACAGGCACTACAATCATTAATAATGACAGCATTGGCATTCCCCTTCTATATAATATGATTATTTTATTCTAACATCCTTGTCAAAACGTAATGAAATTAAAATTCCTTAAATTTCATATTTGTATTTAATTTTTATAATTAAATTTCAGTTAATTATTTCACAATGATTTACAGAATACGCACATATGAACATTTCCTATATGTGAAAAAATATAGCCACCTGAAATACTCCTCCTACTATGATATAGTTATATAGTATAAATTTGCTCAACTTTATAAAGTAAAGGAGACAACTATGCTAAGTATTAAAAACCTAACTAAGATTTACGGCGGCAGTAAAAAAGCTGTCAACGACATTTCCCTCGATATTCAGGAAGGTGAATTTATCGCATTTATCGGTACGAGCGGCAGCGGAAAAACGACTGCACTCCGGATGATTAACCGGATGATCGAACCGACTTCCGGCACGATTACGATAAACGGTGAAGATATCACAAAGAAAAATCCGGTGGAACTCCGCCGCAGTATCGGTTATGTAATCCAGCAGATTGGCCTGCTTCCTCACATGACGATTAAAGAAAATATTACTCTGGTTCCAAAACTTTTAAAATGGTCTGAAGAAGACAAAGATAAGAAGGCGCGGGAACTAATTAAGCTCGTCGACCTGCCGGAAGAGTTTTTAGACCGCTATCCATCCGAGCTTTCAGGTGGACAGCAGCAGCGTATCGGTGTTGTCAGAGCACTCGCAGCTGAACAGGATATTATACTTATGGACGAGCCTTTCGGAGCGCTCGACCCAATTACGCGCGATACATTACAGGACCTGGTCAAAGAACTCCAGCAGAAACTCGGCAAGACTTTTATTTTCGTTACCCACGATATGGATGAAGCGATAAAACTCGCGGACAGAATTTGTATTATGAGCCACGGAGAAATCGTCCAGTTCGATTCGCCCGATGAAATTCTCCGCAATCCGGCAAACGACTTCGTCCGCGACTTTATCGGTGAAGGACGCCTGATTCAGGACAGGCCGAATATGCGCACCGTTGCTGATGCAATGATTACTCCGGTCAGCATTACGGTCGACAAATCGATTAACGAATGCATCGCTTTAATGCGCGAAAAACGTATTGATACAATTCTCGTTACCGACAGCCATAAGAAGCTGCTCGGTTTTATAGATATCGAAGATATTAATGAAGGCTACCGCAAAGGCATGGATATTGTTGATTTAATGGGCCGGGATATATACAAAATCGGCATCGATTCAAAACTTCAGGATTCAGTCAGAACCATCTTAAAACGGAATGTCAGAAACATTCCTGTAGTCGATGACAATAATACATTAATCGGATTAATTACACGCTCGAATCTGGTGGATATCGTGTACGATACAATCTGGGGCGAGGAGCCTTCCCGGGAGCTTGCGTCAGGAGCTGATGAAGCATGATGGAATTTTTAAATGCGAATGGCACGGAACTTTTCATTAAAACGTGGGAACACTTTTACCTGTCTATAATTTCATTATTTATCGGTATTCTGATTGCCGTGCCGCTCGGTATGGCTATCGCCAACACAAAAAAGCTCAGCGGCTATGTCCTGACAACCGCCGGTGTGCTGCAGACAGTGCCGACACTTGCGGTGCTTGCACTGATGATTCCGCTGTTCGGCGTCGGACGCATACCGGCAATTATTGCACTCAGCGCGTACATTCTGCTGCCGATTTTAAACAATACTATTATCGGCGTTAAAAATATTGATCCCGACGTAAAAGAAGCAGCAAAAAGTATGGGCATGACCCGCATGCAGCTGATCTGGCATGTTGAACTGCCTATCGCGGTACCGCTGATTTTAAGCGGTATCAGATTATCGTCGGTCTATGTCATTTCGTGGGCAACACTTGCGAGCTACATCGGTGCCGGCGGTCTCGGAGACTTCGTCTTTAACGGATTGAACTCGTACCAGCCCGAACTGATTATCAGTGCGGCAATTATGGTAACCCTGCTTGCGCTGATTGCGGATTATATTTTATCGCTGACTGAAAAATGGGCAACGCCTAAAGGCTTAAAAGTATCGAGATAGGAGGAGTATCATGAGACAAATAAAAAAATTATTAGCCGTCACACTGGTATCTCTGACTGTCTTAGCCGGGTGCAGCCTGCCCGGTCTCAGCAGCAGTTCCGGCGACGGTATCGCAATCACATCAATGACGACGACAGAATCACAGATTGCTTCCCATATGTCACGCTTAATGATTGAACATTACAGCGAAGGAGAAATTGAGCCGGTAATGATTAATAATCTCGGTTCATCGACAATTCAGCACAACGCCCTGCTCTCGGGAGATGCTCAGATATCCGGTGTCCGCTATACCGGCACTGACTTGACAGGTGTATTAAATCAAGAACCGGAGAGCGATCCGGTTACTGCTATGGAGCAGACACAGGAAATATTTGATCAGGAATTCGATATGAAATTTTACGATTCTTACGGTTTCGATAACACCTATGCTTTTATGGTAACCCGTGAAACGGCAGAAGAATATAACCTCGAAACAACATCGGATCTCGCGGAATATACAGATGAATTCGCAGTAGGCGTTGATACTTCCTGGTTCAACCGTCCCGGAGACGGCTATCCTGCCTTCCAGGAAGCTTACGGTTTCTCTTTCGGCAACATCCGCGCTATGCAGATCAGCCTGGTCTATGAAGCTCTCAGCACAGGCAGTCTGGACCTCGCGCTCGGCTATACGACGGACGGCCGCATTCCGGCTTATGATTTAGTCGTGCTGGAAGACGACCTTCAGTTCTTCCCGCCGTATGATGCATCACCGTTCGCGACCCATGCAGTTATTGAAGAATATCCGGTAATTGACGAGGCGCTGTCCCGTCTGACAGATACAATCTCAACCGAAACAATGCAGAACTTAAACTACCGGGCGGATGAAGAAGGTATTGAGCCGGCACTCGTTGCGGAAGAGTTTTTAGAAGAACATAACTACTTTGAAGAGGAAGGTGAATAAGATGACAGGTAATTTATTAACGGATTTATATAATTATTTCGTCAACAACTTCGCCTATCTGCTGAGTCTCTTTACAGACCACCTGCTGATGAGTGTTTACGGTGTACTCTTTGCTGCAATTATCGGCATACCGCTCGGGATTTTTATCGCGCGCTATGCGAAGCTGTCAGGTGTAATTATTACCATCGCGAATATTATCCAGACCATTCCGGCCCTTGCCATGCTGTCGATTTTAATGCTCGTTATGGGGCTTGGTACAAATACTGTTATTCTGACGGTTTTCCTGTACGCGCTTCTGCCGATTATTAAAAATACGTACGCAGGTATTACAGGTGTCGATAAAAATATTACCGATGCCGGGAAAAGTATGGGCATGACACGCAATCAGGTATTGCGCATGATTGAACTGCCGCTTGCCCTGTCGGTTATTATCGGCGGACTCCGCATTGCACTCGTTGTCGCGATTGGTATCGTTGCAATCGGGTCGTTCATCGGCGCGCCGACCTTGTCGGATTTAATTATCCGCGGGACGAACGCTACAGACGGCACGGTGTATATTTTAGCCGGTGCAATTCCTATTGCCCTGATTGCGATTATTATCGACTTCGCGCTTCGTTTCCTTGAACGGAAGCTCGATCCGACATATAATCCAGACGATAAAACACCGAAAGCTCAAACAGTTAACGATTAAATTTATGCAGTCCTGCCATTTTGGCGGGACTTTTTTATATTTATTAGTGCAAAATAAAATCAAAATTCACACTGAGTTATATTTTCCTCTTATATATTCGGACCGTACAGCCGTTTCGAATCGTCGACTGTTTCGCCGGAGAGCAGTTTATCGAGTGTGGCTTTCCAGCTCGGCGGTGTGTATTCACAATCCCTGAGATTCTCAAGCAGGCCGATATTGTCACGGTTGTGGTACAGCACTTCATTCATCCGGTCAATCGTCCACTCCGGGCACGGACGTTCAAGCAGTTTAAATGTATCTCCCGCCTGGATATTCCCCTCTTTAAGCACACGGAAATACCAGCCGGTGCGCCCCGTATCCTCAATTTTTTTCGCGAGATCAATATCGCCGTGACGCCGCGCCGGTTTCCAGCACGGGCGCCGCGGCTGAGACACCTGAATCATCGCGCCGCCAAGTTCATATATATCCGCGATATGTACGGTTGTTTCATCCATATGCATTACAGAAATATTCTCTCCGTTGCCGCCAGCCGTAATGTCGGAATTTCCGAGTTCACGCTGCCATTTATCGTAATGTGCGAGACTGTAAGCAAACAGCGCTTTTTCCGGCCCTCCGTGATTTTTCTTATCCGCACATTCATCGCCGGCGAGACCTTCTTTAGATAAAAAGACCGGCTTGTCCGTTTTTTCTTTAAACGCGCCTGTTTTCCACTGCTGATTCATCTTATTGTCTGCATCAGGATTTCCAACAGTTTTTATTCCTCCAGTATAAAGAGTATGAACTTTTCCATATATCGACATTAAACATCATTCCTTTTTAAAATGATTTGTCAGACGACCGAGCGTTTCTATTTCCACCGTCACTGTATCACCGTCTTTAATCCACGGTTTATCCGCTGTTTTATAACCTGAAGCGACACCTTCCGGTGTACCCGTCAGAATAATATCTCCCGGTTTCAGCGTCATATATTTTGAAATGTGACTGACGAGTCCTCTGCTCTTAAATACCATATCATTCGTGTTTGAATCCTGGCGCAGCTCGCCGTTGATATATGTCTTTATACGCAGCTTATGCGGTTCACCGATTTCACCAAGCGTTGCAATATAAGGGCCTACCGGGCAGAAACCGTCATAAGTTTTTCCCGCCAGCCATTGACTCGTCGCAAACTGCGAGCTTCTTTCCGAAACATCATTCGCATTAGCATAGCCGAACACATAATCCATCGCGTCTTCACGCGGAATATTGCGGCCCTCTCTGCCGATAATAATCGCAAGCTCTCCTTCGTAGTCAATCATATATGTGTCTTTCGGTATTGTAATCGTACTGTTGTGGGCGGTCAGTGTGTTATTAAACTTCGAAAAAATCACCGGCATCTCCGGTATATCTATTTTCATTTCTTCGGCGTGCCTTTTATAGTTTACACCGACACAAATAATTTTCTCAGGATTTGGCACAACCGGACCGAGTACCAGTTCATCGACACTCTTCAGTTCAATATAATCCGCTTCCAGATAGAATTCAATTAGCGCCTCTGCCTTGTCTTTGTTCGCCATGACCTCCTGCAGCGTTTCAAAATCCCCAGAAATATCCAGCACACCTTTCTCAGTCAGTACACCAAGCTTATATTTCCCGGTTGTTTCATCTACAAAAGTCAGTAATTTCATGTTCATTTTGCCCCATTTCTAATTGCCTTCTTTCTCTATCATACCCTTTTAACCAAAAACGATAAACTCCTTTGAAAAATTGCAGATAGAGAATGATATAATATCTTTAAGTTATTTTTAGGAGGAAATTTCATGAGCGTTTATGTAGCAGAAAAAGAAATCCAGATATTATATGCAGATACCGACATGATGGGCGTTATTTATCACGGCAGCTATATTAAATGGCTGGAACTCGGACGCATGCAGCTGATTGAAGATATCGGCTATGATTATTTAAAAATGGAACGGGAAGGATACCTCGCCCCCGTTCATAACGTCAACATCACTTATGCGAAATCATTAAAATACGGTGACCGCGCCTTCGTCCGCACCTGGGTCGAAGAAAACACCGGTGTCCGTACAATTTACGGGTTCGAAATCGTTAACGGTGACGGTGAAGTCTGCACGCACGGCACGACCACCCTGATTGTCGTTAAAAAAGTCGACGGCGAATTCCGTCCTGTTATGTTTAAACGCGTTTTCCCCGAATGGCACGCGAAATACGAAGAAATCAAAGTGAAAAAATAATATTTTTTGTGGAACGCGCCGGTCCGGCGCGTTTTTTTGCTAATGATTGGGTGGGGTGCGAGCTTGGTGGCGCGCAGTCCCTCTTCTTGTGCCTCCGTCGTTTTTCGGTGGCGCGCAGTTCCTCTTCTTGTGCCACCGTCGTTTTTCGGTGGCGCGCAGTTCCTCTTCTTGTGCCACCGTCGTTTCTCGGTGGCGCGCAGTTCCTCTTCTTGTGCCGCCGTCGTTTTTCGGTGGCGCGCACAAGTAGGTAATCCTAGATTTTAATCATATGATTCTTATACCTTCTAATATATTCATGATTTTCTACCACATCTTCGTAATTTTCATAATTAAACTCATAATAAGTCGCATTCCCCGCGCCAAATCGAGTACAATATTTACTCAGCATTCTTACAATCGTACGCGGACTGACTTTGTAATCGATAAATTCCAATAAGCGTTTTCTCGTCAATTTTTCGTTCGTAAATAATGCAGTATAATCACTTAGCGCGCGAATAACATGAGATTCTTTCGTTTCTCTGGATTTGCATGCAGTACAGAAGAAATGATATGCCCATGTTTCAACCTCAAAACCCCCGCAATTCCCGCAGTACAATCCTTTACGCACTGAATCAAAATTCGCGCTCTTATCAAAAAATGGATTATCAATAATGTGTGAAGACACCGCTTCCGCAATTCGTTCCGCGTACCGGCCGGCATACTCGTTCGAAAATCTCTTTAAATAATCACGCAGCTCGGATCTCATCACCAATCTCTCACGCACATCCTGATTATCAAAATTCAGCCGGAAATCTATATGCGGAAAAACAACCTTCCCCTCTATATCAAAATTCAACCGGTGAATATACTGCAGTTTGAGCAGCTTATTCATAGCGCGTTTCAGCTGCGCCGGGGGATCATCCGGCACCTCAAAGTTTCCGGCATACCATTTTCCTCTCTCCACACGATAAAAACCCGAGTAGTTTTTTATCTCATTCACTGTTATTCCCGCATCGCTCACAATCAGAGCGTCGTACTGCGCTGTACTGTCCTCGATTCTCAAATAAATATCCCGGAAGACAAATACCGAACTGTGGCCCTCTTCATCAAACACTTCGTCATAAATACGTTCTCCCTTATAACCGCGCTCCAGCACCGACAATTTTTTCGCATCTTTTTCTTCCAGACAAAAGCGGGAACTGAGTGCTCTGTAAAATGCCAGTTCTTTACTGATTTTCCGTTCTGATATAATCATTGATTTCCTCCTTAAAAGTCCTCTCATACTATATATAGGGAAAATCAGCGATTTATTTTTATTTCGTACAAGTTATTTTAATTTCCTGGATAGATACAAAGAATTCCCAGAAAAATACAAAAACCACCGGAAAAGGTGGTTGATGGTTCTCTTATCAAATTTCTATAACCTGCAAAGCGTCCCGCATCTCGTGCACAATATCTTTTGTCCGCCATTCACGTTTATAACCGAGACAGGCACAGATGTAATCCGTACCATTTTCTTCAACCTGATGCCTAAAATGAATATGCCCCATAATACTGTAGCGGATATCATATTCTTCATAAAAGCGGTCAAAGTCCGATGTGCCGATGAAGGCGTTATAATAATCGAACAGGCGATTCGGCATCGGCACCCTGAATGCTTTGTGAGTCGCGACATGCGTCATCAGGATAATTTTTTTATCACGGACCGCTTCAAGGTCAGCTTCGGCGCGCTCCGCCATCTCTCTGGACACTTCCGGATCAGTCATTCCCCAGTTAATTTTCACTTTATCCTGCCACGTGCCACCGTAGTATTCCCGCTCGCTTAACCGTTCCAGGGAAAACCGGTCGCTTGCATACGTATAATCATACCAGGCCGGGTTCATCACGAGTGCCCAGCCGTTGCCAAGATCAATCGGCGAACCTTCTTTAAAGTATTTCGTCTCTTTAAAAAATTCATATATTTCCCGGGTGCTTTTCGCATCCCCGCTGAAGTTCCAGAAATCGTGATTACCCGGCACGAAGTAAATCGTCACACCGGTCATCTGTTCGAGCTCCTGCATAAAGCGGTAAGAGCGGACATGATCGTTTGAAATATCGCCGGCAATCAGCAGAATATCGAGCGCCTCTCTCGACACTTCGTTGGCAAGCGTAAGAGAAAAATCCTTCTGTTTCAGCGTTTCACTATTATAACGGTCAATGTGCAAATCTGAAATAACACCAATTTTCATTACTTTTTCGCTCCCGCATCAGTTTATTGATTCAATGCTACCACAACTTTTATCCTGTATAAAAAATTCCACCTGCCGCTTCTCTATAAAAACAGAATTTATAATTTTTCGATAAAATACGCTAAATCATAAAAATAGTGCCGCCTGAAACGGCAGCACTTCATAATTTTTACTGATCTTCTTCAGTTCCAGCGTCTTCAACTTCATTTTCTTCTTCGTCATCATCCGAATCATCAAGTGCATCTTCTTCGACTTCGTTCTCATCTACTTCCGTTTCATCGACACCCGTGTCGCTGCATGCCGCGAGTGCAAGCACACCAATCAGCGTTGTCACCACTGTCAATTTCTTCATGTAACCAGTCACTCTCCTTAAGTCAGATTAATACTTATATACCCTCGATGTGATAATTTAACACTGTACACGATAAAAAAGTGCCGCCGGCTTTAACCGGCGGCATTTCAAGCATTTTTTAAGCTCCATCGTCTTCTGATTCAGTATCTTCTGTTTCTGTATCTGTTTCAGTCTCTGTACTTTCTGTTTCTGTTCCTTCAGTGCCGGTTTCTTCTGTCTCTGTTCCTTCTTCAGTGTCTCCGCCGCACGCTGCTAATGCTAATACTCCGACTAAAGATCCGATTGTTAAAAGTTTCTTCATTATAGATTTCCAGCTCCTTAAAAGTAAGATAGTATTCAGACTGATTCATGGTGTTAAATCTACAATACCTCAAAGAAAAACTGACTTATACATTATTTACCGACCTTTAACAATTTTGAAAACTTATTAATAATTATAACCGTTTATACACTCACTTTAATCGGCCATTCTTCCCGGTTTTCACACATATCCCAAAACATATATTCATAGAGACTGGTCTTCACGACAATCTCTTCAAGCAGAGCCAGTTCACGTTCAGGTTTTCCTTCAGCGAGCTTATTCAAGAGGGTCATTGCCGTCCCGTTTAAACTGGTGAAATCTTCACCGGAATATGTTTCTACCCACTGCTTGTACGGATTATTTTCCTGCTCCGGATATTTATCCGACAGAGACCTGCCGATGTAATTGTAGCTCCAGGCGCAGGCGAGAAGACATGCAGCAACAGCCGCTGCATCTCCCCGCTGCGCGTGGTTCAGCATATAGCTCGTGTAAGCAGTGTTCACTGCGGATGCTTCGGTCAGAAGAAGTTCCTCTTCTGAAATACCAAACTCCGCAGCGTAACCTCTGTGCAGCTCCATTTCTCCGAAGAGCGTGCCGTGCAGCATTTCAGAAAACATATTCATCGTTTCTAGGTCCGGCGACTTCTCCGCCCCAATCGCCATCAGCCGGGAATACTCAACAAGATATACATAGTCCTGCTTCAGCCAGTGCTGAAACTTCTCCTGCTCGAGTGTTCCGTCCCCTAAACCGGTCACAAACGGATGTTCAAGATACCCGTTCCAAATACTTTCCACGCTGTCCCATAATCTGTCTGTAAACTTCATTGCCTTATCTCCTTTGTATTTCGGCCAAAGACGATAAAAACTCGAACCTTATGAGAGGCCCGGGTCAAAAAATATACAAACTTCCGCGTATATATCGACACAGACTTCCCTGCGCAGGTCCTAACCTACAGGTTCAAAGGGTCGATATTATCTCTCAGCACATCAGTGCGCCCCCAGCCGTTTATATTTGCTTTACAATTCCACTGTACTACAGTTTAAAAAATATTGCTCCGGGAATTAATAAATTGTATGAATCTTTTAAGGAGGAATTATATATGGCTCACGAACAGAATCAGCAGCTGCTTAAAACTCTGCACGAATGTATGGAAGCGTGCAATCACTGTTTCGACGCTTGCTTAAAAGAAGATGATGTAAAAATGATGGCGGACTGTATCAGAACAGACCGTGAATGTGCGGATATGTGCGCATTTTTAGAACAGGCCGTCACAAGAAATTCTCCTTTCGTTAAAGAACTTGCTGGCGTTTGTGCCACGATTTGCGAAGCGTGCGGCAAGGAATGCCAAAAGCATGACCACGATCACTGTCAGGAATGCGCCAAAGCCTGCTTTGAATGTGCGGAAGCATGCAGGGCAGCAGCGTAAAAGAAAGAAAAAGACATGCAGAAATTTTCTGCATGTCTTTTTTATGTACGGACGGTCCTAAAGGCAAAACTTTCCGTCCGGAAGTTTTTGGGAAATCCCCGTCGAAATCAGGTCATCAGCACAATTGTGTTTCGTGTCCAGCATCCGCATTCTTAAATCGTAATCAGATAAATAAACCGTAAATTGTAATCCATCAAATTATCATATAAGAAAGGAACCTGATTTCTGCCGAAAATTTTTATATCGTTTTGAGTTTTACTTCAATTGTTTCCGTACTGTTGAACTTATCGATCAGCATGGATTTGCGGTTTACCTTCACTTCAAGCGCCTCAATATATTCGAGTACTTCTTTTTCACTAATGATACCTTCTTCAACAATACCCACACCAGCTACAGTTTTAATACGCTCACGATGGTAGCCGAAAGCCGTATTATTCTGCAGATTATTGACGATATCCCGTTCCAGTTTCAGTGATTCCAGCACTTCGGATGCCGTATATTCAGCACCATCAATCGTAAGCTTCCCTGTTGTATTCTTATGATGAACAGCAGCTTTCAGCGTAATAATATCGTGTTTCAGCTGTTCAATCTTTTTAAGAGAATCTTTTACATCCGCTGCCTTGCCGTCATTCACGATACTTTCGTTATTTACGGCAACCGGCACGCGATATTCAGTATCGAATTTCGCATATTCCTTATTAAGCTGATTACGGAGATTGCTGACTGTAAAAATTGCTTCCTGCAAAGTGAGTTCTGTCATAAGTGCCTCCCTGGTTTTTAAAATTTAACTCATATACTTCTTAAATATTTTACCCATTTCATTCAGGAAATATTTGCCTTCCTGATTTGTCGGCCAGTTGTCTGAGAAAATAGAGAATATCAGCTGTTTGCCGTTCAGCTGAATCATGCCGAATTCATGCTCGAGCGCTGTCACCGATCCTGTTTTCGAGGCGATAAACTCCGCCTCATGGTCTTCATCGATATTAAAAAATCCGCCGGTTCTGTCGTTAATCTGCTGTTTTTTCATGACATCAAAGAAGTTCTGTCTGATGTCTTCCGACAGCACATCGTTTTCCTGAATTACGTACTCCATGGACGTAAACATATCAGCGGCTGATGTTGCGTTGCGCTTTCCTTCATTAATACCCGTCGTATCATAGTAATTGCGCGCGAGCGTCGTGTCGTGGAGACCGAGTGCCGTAAACCCTTCGTTAATCCGGTCGATGCCGATATTATCGATGAGCATGTTTGATGCGGTATTATCAGAAATAATAATCGCAAGCACAATCGTATCCCATAAAGTCAGGCGCTTAACGCTCTCGAGCGTATGAAGCACGCCGCAGCCTCCGACTTTCTTACCCACTGTAAGCGAAATGTCTTCGTAATTATGAAAATGCTGCTGCAGATTAATCAGCGCGATCGGCACTTTTATCGTGCTGGCTGAAGGATACACTGCATGTTCCCTATGTACATACACCTGATTATCAAATTCAATCTTATAAGAAATATCTTTTGTCGGCTGACGTTCAATCAGCGCCTGGATTTCATCTTTAAACATCTGGTCATCCCCTTTGCCCGTGTTTAAATAAAGAATATCACAACTTACTGACGGTTTGCACTTAGTCTATACGGGGAATAAAGAAATAATTACTAAAACGATGGAGGTCCGGTATTATGGGGCAAATTGAACTGATTGCGAACGAAGCACATTTACATGAAAGACTGGAACATTATACAGGGACGGGAATACCTGAACATAAACTGACGGTCGTATCCACTCGCGGCTATGGAGATTTTCTGACGGATTATCCGGATGTAAACGAACGGATGACCGGTGCCGAAAGTATCGAAGAACTGCTCGCACAGCTCGACGGCAGCCAGCGCCTGACGATGACGAATGCAGAACGCGATAACTATACGAACGCTCTGAATAATGGAGAACTTCTTTTATATATTGATGAATCCGGTCTTGAAACACTGCAAAATGAAGAAACGATGGAGCTTCGCGAAGAAAGGCTTGCTGTAAGTAAAGAAAAAGTTCAAACAGGAGAAGTCGTCGTTGAAAAATATACGGATTCGAAGGTTGAAGAATTTGATGTGCCGGTGAATATGGATAATGTCACTGTGGAACGCCGTCCAGTCGAAGGCGAACCGCTGTTTGAAACCTATAATAATACAGAAGACGGCGATGACGATCTCGGCATTATCAGAATTCCGGTGACGAAAGAACGAATCAGAGTCATTAAAGAACACGTTGTCACTGAAGAAATTGTAATTACAAAAGAAATCGTTGAGAAGATGGAACATGTGTCGGGTACAGTGAAACATGATGATATCAGAGTGAGTGAAGTGAAAAATGAAGATGCTAATGTCAGAGAAGTAAAGAATATAGATATTGATAAATAACCAAAAATCCGGACCTCTTTGAGGACCGGATTTTTCTCTATTTCTTCTTATTATTCTTATTTGTATAGTTGGAAATAATCGGCTTAACATAATTTAATACTTTTTCTCTTTTAACAGGATCTTTCATCGTTTCCTTAATTACTCTAATAATTAAGTTCTTCATATATTGACCTTCAATCTTTCATTTAAATTTTTAACCTTATCACGATTATACATTAACATAAAAGATTGCTTACTCAGGACGCTGATTCTGCACTTTTAAATTCAGTCCGAATACGATGAGTGAGATAATTACAATGATTAACATTACTATGCGATAGACTTCAAATGAAGGTTCTATTCTCATAATCATGAATAATTCAAAGAAAAACCAGCCGCCTGTGACTGTAAGAAAAGCTCCTTTAAAAGCTCTCGCCAGCATCTTATCTCTGACAGCTTTAGTGAGATCAGTGCTTTTAAAAAACTGGACTGCATTCACAATCGCATAAATTAAAACGATCAGGAGCACTGCACTTATAACAATCATGTTGAGCATTCTCCTTTAAAATAAGCCGACAGCGAGAATCGAACTCGCATTGCAGCCTTACCATGGCTGTGTTCTGCCATTAAACTATGTCGGCATATGTTTCCAATACATTTTACTATAGTATAATTCATAAAAAAATTCCAGTCTTTTCGGCATATTCTTATTAAAGAGGTTCTGATACTTCCTGGTACAGATTAAAAGTTCAATCATAATAAATATACCGGAACCGTTCACACAGTTCTGGCAGCTTTTTATTTTCTTACGACTTTCGCCAGTATCGTCCCGATTAACAGCGCCCATACCGGTGCACTGACATAAAATATTGAAATTCCCGATACAGAAATAATATAGGTGAAAATAACTGCCATTTGGTATTTCGAATTTCCAAAGCTTGTTCTCATCGTTGAAGCAAATACACCGATTAAAACAAAACCTGCAAGCATGGCCATCAGCGCCTCAGGCAACTCAAACATCAGCGGCACAAGCGCCCACGCGAACAGTCCGAAGATCAGCATAATAATACTCGAAATCACAGAAGCCACATAACGTTTATCTGTATCGCCTGACTCTTCATCGGAAGCAATTGTCGTCATCATTCCCGCAACGTTTGCAGACTGGCCGCCGAAGAAACTGGTGAATATCGATAAAATACCGCTCACAGTTAAGATATTATTCGTCGGCACTTTGTAACCGCTCCGTTCCAGCGCCCCGACAGCCGGTGTGGCATCGTTGCTTAAAATCATCAGAGCAAGAGGAATTGAAATCGAGATTGCACCGGCGAGTGAAAAGTCCGGGGCATGCACAATCGGCAGGACTACTTCCGTCCCAAGTGCAGACATATCAAAGTCATAAATCAAAAAGAAGACGATGATGCTGGTCAGCACCGAGCCGAGCATCGGCGGGATTCTTAAATTCCATTTCGTTAAAATAAAAAAGACGGTGATGGCACTGATTCCAACGATCGGCAGCTCCTCGGCCGCTGGGATTAATCCGACAACGTAGCTCGTTATAATACCTGCCAGCATGGCGGAAATAATCTCCCTTGGAATCCAGCTCATCACTTTTTTAAATATGCCTGAGATACCAAACAGCATAATAATAATCCCGGTGATGATAAAACCGCCGACCAGTTCTGAATATGTAAAATGCGGAGTGACTGTGACTAAAAATGCGGCCCCTGTAATAGAATGGGCGCCGACAATCGGCATCCGGTAATAAAATGCCATAATCAGACCGAATAAAGCGCCGAAAAACTGTACAGCGTAAAACCATGAGATAGTCTCGATGTGAGTAAACCCGCCCGCTGCCGCCGCTTCAATGACGATAATCGGAGCGCCGACAATACCGAGAGTCCCCGTTATAATCCCCGCGGATATATTCTGTGTGTTTAAATCGTTTATAAATCCTCTGTTATACGTTTTGTTCATATGACTGTCTCCATTAGCTTAAATATGTCTACTCTGATGATACCACGACTTATTAATATATAAATATAAGCCTTTCAAACAAATGAACCCCTGAAGCTGCTTAAATACTTCAGGGGATAGTTTATTTATCTAATGATTTCAAAGTTTCCAGCATGATATTCACAGCGTTTTCGATGTCTTTCCAATCCGACTTTTCGGCAGGATTATGACTGATACCGTCGATACTCGGCACAAAAATCATACCGGTATCCATGAAAGGAGCCAGTGTATTCGTGTCATGATTCGCCCCGCTCAGCATACGCATCGTCGGCAGATCCAGTTTTGCACCCGCCTGCTCGATTGTTTCAATAATTTTATCAGACATAGCATTAGTCGGTTTCGTTACTCCCGGTTTGATTTTCACGTCATAATTTTCTTTAATCCAGCTCAGAACCTCTTCCGGAAATGTCTCCAGTCTTCCCTTGTTTCCTGAACGCACCTCAAATGTCATTTCCACCTCGCCGGGAATAATCGTCGCGGCGTTGGGTCTGACTTCAAGCTGCCCGACAGTCGCGACAGTGCCGTCATCCAGTTTTCGGACCTCGCTGTTGATGTACTGCACAATCTCACTCGCCATTACCAGCGCATCTTTCCGGTATTCCATCGGCATGGTGCCTGAATGACCCGCTTCACCAAGTACAGTAATATGATTTCTGACAATACCCGCGATATTGGTTACAGTGCCAGTCTTGTTGCCATTATTCTCAAGCACTGTACCCTGTTCAATATGCAGCTCGATAAAACCAGCATAATCCTGAATTGTATTAGAAGCATCTTTAATCTGTTCTTTGGTCAGATGTGCAGCTTTTAAAATATCATCGTCGAGATCATCACTATTTACCTGCCCCGTAATGACACGGCTGCCGAAAGTCCCCCCTAACGGATTACCTTCCTCGCCGACAAGACAGACGAGTTCATAAGCTGTGTGTTGAGAATTTTGTCCTTTAAGCTGAAGCAGGCATTCAAGCGCGGCCATTACACCTAAGGCACCGTCATAGAGCCCGCCGTTCTTAACAGTATCAAGATGGGAACCAAAAGCATATACCGGTTTATCTTCAGGACCAATACGCGCAAATAAATTGCCGATTGAATCCCGTCTGACACTGATACCGTTTTTCTTCAGTTCCCCTTCCAGCCAGTTAATCGCATCTTTCTCTTCTTTTGAAAATGCCAGACGGTTATACCCCTCTGAACCGCTGTTGAAAGTATTGCCAACGTATTCAAGGTTTTCTTTAATACGGTTTATGTTGATCGACATTCTGAAATCAGCTCCTTAATAAATTTTAATATTAAATAAATCCAGATCACTATATCCTTAAATTTTGAGATGTCCATTATTATAAATAATATTATATGCATTAATAAAATCGTGAACTCAATTAAAGTTATCATTTGTACTATTTGTTCTGACTTCGCTATAAATGCTAGCTTCATTAGTTCTGGCTTTTATTACCTTATTCAGAATATATACTCATATTAGAAAAATTATTACTAATAATATTATATTTCATATTTCTAAAAAGTTATAACATTAAGTAAGAATATTTCATTATTTTCTCTATTCTTTAATAATAAACTCTCAGTATGAATTTCATTCTATAAGTTACTATTATAACTACTTAAATTTTACAAGTTTGGGACAGAAAGTTTAAAGTTATCTTCTGTAGGTGAAAATATTTACTTGGTTATAGAATATAATGATACAGATCTTTAAATGTAGTGTATCTTTCGATATATTGGTATATATGAACTTGGAGGCGTTATGATGGAAAATGCTAAAATATCATCTCTAAACAAATCAGTGTCAGAATTACTACTAAGTGGAAATATTGTATTCAGAATTCCTGATTTTCAACGAGATTTTGTATGGACAGAAAACGAAATTAAAGATCTCATTAATGACTTTGATGAAGATTCGCGTAACTTTGAACAGGAGACTGATGAACTGTCGGGTTACCTGCTCGGAAATATTGTTCTAATCGGACAAGGGAAAGATTTTGAAGTTATTGATGGACAACAACGGCTGACTACATTAACTATAATTTTTAAAGCTTTACAAGCCTATGCCAGCAATAAAGCCAACGATTTATCAGCTAAGTATCAGGATCGCTGGAGAAGCTACAGTACAAACTTATCTAAGGGCTTTAGTCTGACAAGTGATTTAGGAGATTACAAAGGGTTAAAAATCAGACATGATTCTTCTCTTTCATTCGGAGATTTTTATAGAAGATTAATGGAAGACGATTTAGATGTTGATCATGTACCAGATAAAGAAACCGATAAAAACATCCAATCAATTTACGAATATGTAGTGAATTTTTTCGACAGTGAAAATATGACTGAAGAAAAAATGATTCGCTTTATAAATTATCTAACAGAAAATGTCTTTTTAATCATGACTACTGCTCCAAATGAAAGTAAGGCTTTTCAATTATTTGAGGTTTTAAACGATAGAGGTAGATCATTGGAACCGTTGGATCTGATCAAAAATATGTTTCTTAAGATAATTACTAAAAACGATCCAGATAATACACAAAAGAAAGAATTCCTTCGACATTGGAGTAAATTCAGTGATAATCTTGAATATCCAATGATTAAAGATAAAAGAAGAAGTAAACTGTCTTCTTCAAGTTTCTTAAGCAGTTATATTTTAGCTTTTGAAGGTGAAAATATTCGTAAAAATGATCTTTTTGAATACTTTAAAGATCAACATGATAATCTTTCTTCAAAAGAACTAATTGATTTCGCTAAAAATGTAAGCAGGGTATCGGAAGTTTATTCAAGACTTTCTATGAAAGAGTATGGAAGTTACTTGAGAGACAGCCATAAAGAAATGACGATATTTTACGAAATTTTAGGGAATGAACAGTCTAAAGCTATGCTAATGCCTTTTTATTTCGTTGATGATGAAGATAAAAAGAAAGTTCTCGATGCTACTAATCGATATGTAGCTTCCATTTTATTCAGCTTTACCCAGGCTAATCAAATTGAATCTTTTATACCTAAAATGATTCAACAATATAAGAGTAATCAGGATATCGATAAACTTGTAGCATTCATTAATAAAGAAACAGCTAAATATGCCGTAGATATTAAAGATTCGTTACCCACAAGAAGATTAGAAAACAAGAATGGCACAGTAAGCAAAAAAGCGACTACAATGTATAGATTTTTGGAAGGTTATTATTGTAACAGAGTAGATGCAATCACCTCACAGACAGGAAAGAGGTTTTCTATTGAACATATCATGTCTAAAAAACTGACTGTCTATGATTATTCCGCTATGGGATTCAAAGATAAAGAAGAATTTGATCAATACCTTAATCGAATTGGAAACTTATCCTTGATTTATACTACAGATAACTCTTCTTTAAGTAATAAACCATTTGATGAAAAGATTTCACATTATAAAGAAATTGATTTCTTGCTAACTAAAAAATTAGGTATGACTCTTACAACAAGCGTTATCGATGGGAAAGATACCAAGTTAATCAATCAGATTAATAAAAGTATCAGTACTCCAAATTTGAAAAGTAAACAACACTACTTTACCAAATCAATGATCGATAAAAGATCAGATGAAGTATCGCAATTCCTTGCTGATATATTAATACAGAAGATATAGAAAATGCCTCAGATTATTCTGAGGCATTCTTTATTCTTCATTATAATAAAGAGATAAAGCCAATTTCACTTGTTCTTTAAGATCATCTTTTTCCATAAAAGGGGATAAAATTACAGGATAATTCTTATTTAACTCAAATATTACCCTACGACCGTATCTTTCATCACTCCCCAGATCTGATCTGTCCCTAATTCTTTTTTTGAATATAGAACTATAATTTTCTTCTTCAATTATATCCAGCAAGTTTATTAGAAACTTAGCATTTCGAAAAATTTCATACTTGATGATATAATTAAAAACATCTAAATTATCATAAATTAAGTTTATGTACTTTTCTTCTTCGTTAGTACTAGATAATTCTGCATCGGCGATATATTCTGCAGCTAATACACACTTATAAATGTAATTTTCCCAATCGAACTTCTTAAGAATAATATTGTAAAATTCTTTTTCACTTTCAATTTGTGGATATTTCTCTATTAAATAATCTCTCTTAGAAGTAATCAATAGAGAGTGCCAAAATTTTCCATTAAGATGTATATCTCTCGGTGTCTCAATATAATGTGTTCTAATCACTTTAACCGCTTTTATAAACTCTTCTTTTTTGTATCTTTCTTTACCTTTTCCCATATATATAGGAAAATCTGGAACCTTCGCTAATGATACATACTCGTCTGAAAAATAAGGCTCTTCTAGATTAATATTGTTATTTTTAAAATCTTCGAATAAATGATTACTTTTCATATAACCATCAGCTAGTAACCTAATATTCATAATTATTTACCTCTCTAACTGCTTCAACATATTTCCCGACTATATTGTCCGTAATTTTATAAATTATTTCATCAATTTCTTCTAAACTAATATGATCCACGTTCTTACTTTCTAGTAATTCAAATAGCTTTTGATCTAGTACATCTAAGTTTGATGAAGATAAACTTTCCAAATCAACGTACTCTTCATCTTTTCCGTAATTATTAATAAACTGTATCAGTGATTGACTTAGACCAGCATAGACATACATATTTGAAAGGTTTTTGTTAAATTCTTTCATCCGATATTTTTCATCTTTAAAAACCAATACAATAGTCTCTGGTCTTAAATCAACTTTAAATTCACTTTTCAATTCAGGATCAGTTTCATATTCAAAAAGAAGTAATGGTTTATTGCCTTTTCCATCATATCTTACTGTATTTGAAAACCCTAATAACGAATTCTTAGGAACTACTATATCTTTTTTGAATTCATTATAAAAAGTAGTTAATTCTTGGGTCTCTGAAAAATATACTTCTTGTTTACTTTGTATTTGCAACTGGACTTCTGTTTTTTTATTTAAACTTAAACGGTTTTTAGGAATTTTTATCATTGTTTCATTATAGTTAATTCTTGAGAAAAAATTGTCATTAGACTGAATGATTATATTTAAATACGCTTGTTCATTTCTCAGTAAGTCCATAATAAATTTTGACTGTATTTCGTATTCAAATGTGAAAATATAATAATTTTTGTCTTCACTCAAATTGAGTACATCGAATTCAAAAAAACCCTCTTGGTAACTCGATGTATTCTCATAATAAACGGGGTGAGGAAATGATGCTCCTTTCTTATAAATCATTAATTCTCACCTCTATTTTATATAAATATTTTAAAGTATCTTTTATAGAACTATGTTTTATTAAGTTTATTATGGATGTATTATTTTTAATTTTTACATTGTTTATTTTATAATCATTGAATGTGTAAGTATCATTACTTGCAGCATCTTTTATTAACATGTAATTATCAGTTAACCGCGCTTCATTTTGATGTTCTTGCCCCATTCCATCTACTACAACAAATGTAATATCACATTCCTTCCAATTTTTCGATTCCTCTATATTATTAAAATCAAATTTAATGATTTCTTTATCATTCAAGGAGATTCTTTCAACTGAAGAATTTGGTAAAATTAATGCCTCGTAACCTTGTTGTTCTTCAGTACCAGGTTTGAGTTTCCGTGGTATTCTTTTTTGTTTTTTCTTCCCTGGCTGAGGATCTACAACTCCTTTTCTAGACTTTCTTCTCTCTTTAGGTTTTTTCTTTAGTAGCTCAGTCTTAGAATCAATTTGTACTTTCTCTGATGATCTAGATAAATTCTTACTAAATGTTGAATCAAGCTCTGAAAGTATATGGCTTGTGTCAAGTTCACCACTGCTTACACTATTTCTATTGATAGACTCATCTATAATCTTCTGCATTTGAGTGGTTAAATTACGTAGGAATTTTTTCGCGTTTTTCTTGCTATTAGAGTCTTTAATATTGTCAGACGATATTTGAGTGTGAGATTCATTTTCCATACTTTTAAGAAAGCCATCTTCCTTAGGTCCACCAATGAGAACAGCATTATATGGTCTTCTTATATATCTTTCAACCTTATAATCAACTATTTTCATCCCCATTGATCGTACGATCCCAACTCGACCAACTGGTAATTCTTCATCATATTTAAAATATAAATCAAACTCATAAGTCTCGTTTAATGATTCTACTATTAACTTCTCCGGTGTTCCAATCTCTTGAAGTGTCTGTACATACAAAGGCGTGAACACTTTCTTTATATTAGGTTTATTATTCTCATAATATTTTTTATCATTTATAATTTCTACTAAACTTTCCTTATTAATAACCATATCTGTATTTTGAGTTTTATCGATTATTTCAACTTCAACCTTTTCATTAAGAATAGCCACGAAAAAATTATCACAAACAGCTTGAACTATCTTTTTAAAATCTGTAAATTCTTCACGTAAATATGGAATTATTATTTTAAGTCCTCTGTTATCTTTATTGAAAATCTTACTATATCCCAGATTTTCAAAAGGATATAATCGGTTATCTTCATAGTTTTTTCTGGAAAAATATCCTGTTGATCTGTAATACTGATCTTCATATCTATGTTCGATTAAATGAATACTTCCTCCAACATGTTTTTCACCTATCCCATCACAATTTGCAAAATACATTAAATTTATATCAGAAACAGCATTATTAGAAATTTTACCAATACCATGCGAACCTCCACGCGATATTTCTGCTTCTTCATTTTCATTTCTATTATGGAAACCTTTCCTATAAGCGTACGAACCAAATGTATCTTCGGAACGACCAGATTGTCCATTCTTCGCTCCTGATAGTCCTTTTGTATTTAGGTCTTCTATAGTCAGGACATTAATTGAATTTTCTTCTTTTTTACTCTGCATATACTGAATTTTTTCAACTGTATATTCATTCTTTCCTTCCATGGAATCTATATGTTTAAATACTTCATCAATTCCAGGCAAATCGGATTTCCCTATTTTCCCCAAAACAATTTCTATCTTTACTTTTTCCTCATTATCTAGTTTTGCGTCAATGGAATTTTGAATGTTCTCTCTTATAGTTCCTTCTATCCCTTTTTCGTAGAACGAGTCTAAAGAACCATCAAACGTAGTATTTTCAATATATTCAATTTTCGCAAATTGAAAATCATTATTTTTCAATTTAATCCTCCAATATCAAGTTAAAATATTAACTCAAGAAATATTTAATATGCTAATTCTAATCTATATTGTAGATAATAATCAATTTGATATAAAATTCTTTGAAATTAAATAACAAATAAACTGTAAGAATACATAGTTCTCACAGTTTATTGCTCTCCATCTATAAATCGATACATATTATAATCAACAGGATGTTCTAAAATAAAATTCATCTTCGCTACTTTGTGCTTGTTGTCCATCAGCCCAATCGATGCATTTTCTATAGATTTTAAATCGATACCGACTTCCCCCATATAATAATGATAGACACCTTCATCGTCGTCTCGTTTAACAAACAGATGTATAACTGTGTCGTCATTTTTGTAGTCTTCAATAACTTCTCTATTAATCTTCGAGTTTAAATCCGTTCCTTTTCTCGTATACCATTGGAAGACATGCGAGTCTAAAAATCGGTCATCATAACGGACTGATTCATCAATATCATCACTTTTATTATAATTCACAAATATTGGCGTTGTATTATGTTTATTTTTATATCCATAGATCGTGCTAGCCTCATCCTTCTCCCAATTCAACAGTCTACATACATCTGCCCTACTGTACTTCTCATTAATTGTTAATTGAGTAGATTGATCATATTCTTTAGCGTTTAATAAAGCTAGGTCAATTAAATCTTCTACCTGTTTTTTAAAATATTCATCTTTCAGTGAAGTCCTAAACTCTTTCGTCAGATAAATATTTTCACCTCTAATTTCTATAAGAGGATATTTATATTTCTCAGTTTTCTGCATTGTATAAAATTCTAAGGTAAACATTCTTATGATTGATTTCATCGTTTCATCAGACATATAATATTTTTTCTCATTCATATCCCACTGGAATTCTGCTTTATTTACAGGTCCTTTGAAAAGTTGCTGAAGTAACAACACTTCGGTCACACGCTTCCCGTCAACTATTTCCTTAGATAAGAAAGTTAGGATACGATCTTGCCCATTCGTTAACGGCTCTGTTTCTTCTTTTATCTTAGATAAAAATTCAATATAGTGATCAAACTTATTTAAAACTAACATTGGATTCATCGAATCTTGATCTATTTGCAGGTCGACTAAAGTCGGAATATGCCCTAGCTTATTTTTTGTATAGTGATACATTCTTTTTAAGTTCGCCATTGAATCCAAAGTAGCTTTTGAAATAGATTTAAAAATTCTATCCTGTGCAATTCTCTCAAAGTTAATCGTTGATTCACCAGTAATTAAACTTCTATCAACTACATCTTTACGTAATTTATCTTTATTAAAAGATTTATCTCCAGTTAAAGCCACAGGAATTAAATAGTTATTTTTATAGTTACCGATAAAATCAATCACTGTAAGAAATTCTTTATCCTCATGTTTCCTTAGACCCCGACCTAATTGTTGGACAAAAATAATACTCGATTCTGTTTGTCTTAACATTACAACTTGGTTTATTGAAGGTATATCCACACCTTCATTAAAAATATCTACAGTAATTAGATAGTCTAACTTATTACTTTCGAGTAATTTAACCGCTTCCTGACGTTCTTCTTGAGAATTCATCCCTGTCAGTGCTTTTGTTTTATAATTTCTTTGATTCAGTAGTTCGGAGAGTCTATATGCTTCCTCTCTATTAGAAACAAACATTAAACCACGTACTTCTTCGCCTGCGTGAGAGTAATAATATAATTTATCAATAATATGTTGAATTCTATCTTGATCTAGTAAATCGCTCAAAGAACTCGTGTCGTTAATAATCTCCCCGTTTACAACATAATCCGTCACACCAAAGTAATGAAATGGAGATAAAATTTCTGCTTCTAATGCTTTTTGTAGGCGTATCTCATAAGCAATATTGAAATCAAATAAACCAAAGATTTCATTATTATCTGTACGTTCAGGAGTCGCTGTCATCCCTAATAAAAACTCAGGTTCAAAATAATTAATAATCTTAGTATATGAACTAGCACTGCTTCGGTGGGCTTCATCTATTATAATATAATCAAAAGCATCTTTAGGAAATTGTTCTAAATGACTCTCTTTTGAAAATGTTTGAACCGTCGCAAACATATACTTAGCATTAATATCTTTTTTAGAGCCGCTATAAATGCCGTAATCACTTGGATCTCCTCCAAGCAAATCTCTATAATCATTCAATGATTTCAATAAAATTTGCTCTCTATGTGCTATAAACAATACGCGTTCTGGATTTACATTCTTTACATCAAATGCAGATAAATAAGTCTTACCAGTACCAGTCGCTGAAACAACCAATCCTTTTCGTTCACCAGTTAAACGTAGATTTTTCAAGGAATCTAATGCTTCCTCCTGCATTAAATTTGGTGTTATTTCTTTAGGATCGATATTGTCATAACGATAAGGCTTTTTCGTTTCTATTAGCTGTAGTACCTTATCATCATGTTTAGTATCTGCATATATTTCATCATATTTTCTAATCCATTGTTGTGTTAATAATGTTGAATTAATCCATAAATCATCAAACTGTGATTTAAAATACTGAATAACCTCACCATTATCTAGCGAAGTCAATTTTAAATTATATTCATAGTTCTTCTTTAACGCGGCATCAGTCAAATTAGAACTACCAATGAACATAATAGAATAATCTTTTTTATCGAATACGTAACCTTTGGCATGGAAGCCTGATTGATCAGTAATATGTACATCTAAATTTGGTATCTTCAGTAGCTCTTTGAAAACTTTTGGTTTATTAAAATTTAAATATGTAGATGTGATAATCTTTCCACGTATACCACGTTTGTTAAGCTCATATACCACCGTTTTAAGAGATGCGATTCCACCTTCAGTAATGAAAGCCACTGATATCACGAAGGACTCACAAGATTCCAATGCATCGAGCATAGGTGACAATACATTCTCTTTCTTAGAATTTATAATTAATTCTGGTGGATAATGAGAAGTTTTCGTTGTAAAGCGGTCAATAAAACCACGTTCATAAGCGTTTAATAAGTTTGCTTTTCTTGACTCCATAACATCCCTCTTGATCTGTTGATATTACTTTTATTATATGGAAGGTAAACAGAGAAAGAAAGACTAAGAGGTAGATAGGATAAACCTAGTTATTTCTATAATTTATTGAAAGCATCTTCAATTTTATAATATTTTATTTATAACTATCATCATTACAGATCGATTACCTAAAATAATGAGGAAAATCTCGAGAAGTTTATCTTCTCGAGATTTTCCAAAACTTACCTAACTATCAAACTCTCAATATCTCTCGGATACTCCGTAATCAATACCGTGCCGTCGTCTTCCAACACCACCGTATCCGAATGTCTAAAACCTCCTACTTCGGGAATATAAATTCCCGGTTCAATACAAAATACCATCCCCGCTTCAAGTTTCAAGTCATTATCGAATCTCAAACTCGGCTCTTCATGCACTCCAATTCCAATTCCATGACCTGTACGGTGTACTACATATTCCTGCAGTCCCGCTTCCTCGATCACATCCAGTGCCCGCTGGTTTACTTCTTTGGCTGTTACCCCGACCTTTATAAAATCTAAAGCTGCCTTTTGTGCTTCCACCATGACATTAAAGACTTCCCGCTGTTTTTCCGTCGGTTCTCCTATAAACATTGTTCTTTCACATTCTGCTCGATATCCATTAAGTCCAACCTGTCTGCTATGGATAATAATATCTTGATCTTCTACCTTTCTTGAATTTGAAAATACATGCGGCGTATTCGTTCTTTCCAGCCCCGAAGGCGACATGACAAAATAATCAAAGGTCGAATCCGGATATGTTTTCGATACTTCTTTAAATAAGTATTCATTTCCGAAGTAATCCATCTCAAGTTCGCTCATTCCGCTTTTCACATTTTCTACGGATTTTTTTAAAGCATGACTGACGAGTTTTCCCGATTCTTTAATCATCTTAATTTCTTCTTCACTCTTCACTGCACGCATCTGCACAATTTCTTTTTCTATATTGATATAATCCAGTCCTGTTTCTTTTAACATCAGCGTAATTTGTGTCGGCAGTGAATTATATTCGATACCAACGTGTGATCCTTTATTGATTGTTTTTAACAGTGTCTCCACTTGTGCATGATATGAATGTTCACCGTCTTTTTCTTCGACTTCATGGTAGACGTACAAATAATCTGCATCCGTTTTATGTTTCGCATGATTTTCTTCAAGTGTAGGCAGCACAATGCTCATTTCATCTTTCGTCACAAGGAGCAGAATTGGTCTCGAATACGTAATCGCTTTCAATCCACTGAAATAATATTGATTTTCAAAGTTTGAAATTAATACTGCATCCAGCGACTTCTTCTGCATGATTTTTCTAAGATTAGCTATTCTTGTTTTATAGTCCATTATTAAATCTCCTTTAGTACACTATTTTTTAACGTAGACGGATTCTCCCTTTGCAATAACTTCTCTGACAGAATCTAGATTTTTTAAGCTACCTAACGGATTTTCCTGAAGTATGACAAAATCCGCTTCGTATCCTTCTGAAATCATTCCTATTTTTCTTTTTAAAATCTCTCCTGCTGTGACTGTTGCTGTTTTTAAAGTTTCCTTATTATCTTGAATCGTCTCATTCAAGGCATACATTTCATCTTTCAACGCATCATGACTTACACCCGGTGAGCCCGCGTCAGATCCTGCTCCAATTAAAATATTGCGTTTATAATATTTTAATTGGAGCAGGATCATGAATTTTTACAATTTCCCGCGCTTTTGCTCTCGCATATTCTGGAACACCTTGGTGTTGCGCAACTTGCCGATATACATACAAGGTCGGATTCCAGGCAACTTTGTGTTCTTCCATTAAATTCATGAGTTCATCATCCATATAATGTCCATGTTCGATTGTATCTACACCTGCAAGTATAGAGTTCTTAATACTTTCCCTGCCAATGGCATGTGAAGCAACAGTTAAACCAAATTTATGTGCTTCATTACAAATTACAGTCAGTTCCTGCAGACTCAGTTCTGATTGTCCGGCCGATTCCCCTTCACTTCGGCCATAGACACCGCCTGAGGCACTGACTTTAATTACTGTTGCTCCTTTATAGATTTGTTCACGCACTCCTTTTAAAGCTTGCTCTTCACCATCTACAAAACTAGCCCAGAATGGATCGTGCCCACCGGTCATCGTTAATGTTTTCCCGCTTGTAATGACTTCAGGTCCTTTTACGATTCCCCTTCTTATCGCTTTGGCTATATGAATAGAAATATCGTCTATAGATCCTATATCTCTTACAGTAGTAATACCATGTTCTAAATAATGATGACCATTAGCAACTGCCCGAATCATCATCTGTTCATAACCTTCTTGTTCAGTCATACTGACCGGATCTTCTGAGCCATCCCACATCATGTGTACATGTAAATCTATTAAACCGGGTATTAAATATCCCTTATTACCGTCTATTACAACATTTGCTTTGTGCTTGCTGTTTGGAGTGATGTTGGTAATCTTTCCATTCTGAAACCATACCTCATGTTCTTCAATCAAATCTAAATTTGTCCCATATAAAATATTTACATTTCTAATTACACCATTCATTTACCGTACCTCCGAACTTATAAAACTATTCCGCGGTCTGTACTTCTCTATTTTGTTTTTGAGTTAACAAACTTACGATAATCAATGCAGCGACTGATAATGGTAATGCAACGATGACACTATTCCAATCATTTGGACGATTCAAAGCCATCTCCCAAATAAGTGTCGAACCGCCGCCAAGCAGCATAGATGTTAACACACCAGCTGTCGTCGCTTTTTTCCACATTAGAGCTGCTAAAATCGCCGGTGTAATTGATGCTCCGTACATAGTGTATGAATACATTTGAATTTCTAAGACCGTCGGGAAGAATCTGCCTAAAACGTAAGCTAAAAGGCCAATGATTACGACTGTTATCCGGCTGAACCAAAGTGTCTGTACTTTTGTTAAAGGTTCTTTATCTCCGCGTATAAAATAGAAGAAGTCATATACAATATTTCCTGATGCTGAAAGCAGATACGATGTCGCAGTCGTGATAATGAATGCAACTGCTGAGCACAATATTAATATCCCTATGAACATCGGTAACCCCTCAACAGCCAAAGTTAAAATTGCTGCATCCGGAGCAATCTCCGGGAAGAGTACAATGGCAGTTGTCGCAAGTATAATTGTTAAACCTACCACCAAGAAATTACCAGCAATAAAACCAAGCACAGAATTTTTAGCTACCTTAGCATTTTTAGAAGCGGAAAATCTTTGATACATATTTTGATCTCCCAGCACTAATAAAAATAGTGGCAGGAAAAATCCTAACAGCTGTATAAATGATAGTCCCCCGTTCCAAGTTTTTGTGTGCTCGGGCAACGATAATGAGAGCCCTTCAAAACCACCTGCTGAATTAAGTGCAAAAGGTACACCGATTATAAATCCGAGAATAATCAGTACGGCACTCAATGCATCAGAATAGGCCACTGAAAATAACCCGCCGCTCATGGTAAGAAATATCACCAGCAAGCAGATAACGATGGCTCCCCACTCTAATGACATACCTGTTGTAAGTTGAAGTACATAGGCACCGCCGGTAAATTGATATGCTGTTATTCCTATAAATGCAAATAATATTATAATAGAAGCTATAAATCTGGTCACACGTCCGAATCTTTTCTCCATAAGTTGCGGTACTGTATACATTTCGTGGTTACGTACCTTGTCGGCGATGAAATAAAGAATTACAGCACCCACGATTCCCCCTGATAAATTAAATATCGCGGCAAATGGACCATACTGATAAATAAAGCTTGCACCGCCGACAACAGTCCCTGATCCGACAAAGGTTGCTAATAATGTACCGATTACTACAAATAATGGCAGGCTCCTGCCTGCTACCATAAAGTCATCACTATCATGAATAGAATTTTTAGCAAAGTAAACACCCAAACCCGCCATTATTAATAAATAAACAATGACTGCAATTAAATATATATTCATTACACCATCCCCTTTTAAATTTTTACTTTACAACTGTTCCATGCTTGATAATCAGTTTATCTTCTTTTAAAATTTCTAGATTTTCAAGCGGGTTCTCATCGACTATAATTAAGTCCGCTTTCCTGCCATTTTCAATTGCTCCAAGGTGATTCGCATCAATGCAATCTGCGGCAATACTTGTAGATGCTTTAATGACATCCATAGGACTTAGTCCCGCTTCCTCCATAATTAGCATTTCATCAAAATAATAATGTGGTGGAGTCATCGGTCCTCCGCAATCTGTACCTGTAGCAATCTTCACGCCTATATCCACTGCTTGTTTCAGCATTTCAAAATGAGGCTCAATGACCTGCTGTGCTTTTTCCAGTGCCCAGTCTGGAATATCAGGACTGCTCGTCAGCTGTCTCATAACTTTCATCGTAGGAACAAGATATGTCCCCTGATTTTTCATGATTTCGAGAGCATTTCGATTCGCATAAATACCATGTTCTATCGTATCAATACCGACTTCCAAACAATTCATAATTCCTTCAATACCATCTGCATGAGCTGATACTTTTTTATTTTTTTTAAGTGCTTCTTCTTTAGCTGCACTGAGTTCATCAAGATTCAACTGTACCGACCCCGGCTCTTCCCCTTCAGTGTATATACCTCCGGTCGCCATTACTTTCACTAAATCCGCCCCTTCTTTTAAAACCCGTCTCGTGTTTTTTCGAACTTCACTGTCACCATCGGACTCATAGCCGAGATAATGAACATGACCTCCGGTCATAACAATTGGCGGACCAGAACATATTATCGTTGGTCCGGGAAGTTTATTGGCATTGATTTTATTTCTCAGATTCATTACCGTTCCGCGCGGCGCCCCTAAATCACGAACGGTTGTAATACCTAGTCTCAGTGTGTCCATGGCATGTGAATATGCGTCTAAAATTATGCTTTCATCCGGTTCATGCTCAATAATCGCTTGTGGATTCGCACTGCCATCCCATACTAAATGCACATGACAATCAATTAAACCCGGCAATATGTATTGTCCCGTGCAGTCTATTACTTCGTATTCCTCAATACTATCCGGAAGTTTTTTTGTTACTTCAGTTATACTGTCTCCATTTATAAATACGTGAACATTTTCCTCGACCCCATCTGCAATGCCGTCAATTAGATTTCCGTTTTCCAATAAAATTTTACTCATAGTAATACATCTCCTCTTCTTATATTTTAAATATTACTAATAGACTGACTATTATCCATTGATTTTTTCTACAAAAAATAAGCCATCTTGTTGTAAAACATCAACAAAATGACTTTAAAGAAATTAATTATTCTTTTCATAAAGCTTTACAGCCAGTACTAACAATGCAAAATTTGAACTTTTATTTATATCCATATTTAACAATTCATTAATTTGTCTGAGACGATACCTCACTGTATTTGGGTGAATGAACAATTCTTCTGCTATAGCTTTTACGTTGAAGAAATGTGTTAAACAGCTATTTAATGTTTTTAATAAATCACCGTCTTTTTTCAGGTCATATTCTATAATCGGCAGTAAGAGTTCGTTATCTAATGATTTCAGCAGCGGCAGTTCTTCAATATTATATGCCACTTTTTCTATCCCAATATCATTCCACGACGCCATTAATTTACCATTATCTTTTGCAGATAACATAGCTGTCCTGGCTTGAGTATTCATTTTACTTATGTCAGCCAAGGAAATATTTTCTAATTTAGCGCTGAGTCCGATTGCATGAGCATTATACATAGACAGCACTTCCAAAAACTCATTGACATCGTCCTGTTCTTCCAAATATGCGATTTGAGTATCATTATAAATCCATGTTAAGACGTTCGAGCTCTTTTCCATAAAAACTGTACTAATTGTATTAAAGGATTCGTTAAGAACTTCATCATTTAAAAATTGTACTCGTATACAGTAACTTATTTTAGATACAGGTATGTAAAAGTCATTTTCTTTCAGGTTATTACTTTCATTTTCAATTAAAGTTTCAAATTTTTTAATATCTTTAAGTTTTAGATGGTTCTCACTGATAGATCTTTTACTTCCCATCATACTGATTGCTTTAATGCCCATTTTGATTACTTCATCGTTATAAAGATTCGTTAATATTTCTTTACTAAATATCAGATATCCGATGAATGATTTCTTCGAAATATTCGAAGTAATAGGCGTAACATTTAAAGTGATGTTTTTATCAGCTATAGCTAACTGTAGATCTCTTTTTAAAAAACGTGACTGGAGCAATTTCTCTTTATACTTCGAAGTTAATCTGCTCGTTAAATAATCCATATATTCCTGACTATGCGCAGGGTCTTTCCAGACTGCTTTCACCTTCATATAAGGATCCAACAAAATAATGTTTTCCTTAATATAGTTACCTATTAAATTGATAATATAGCCGGAATCCTTTCCCATAAAAACAGATTCCAAGATTTTGTCATTCAATTTATAAATTTCATAGCTCCTCAAGTTCAGCTGCTCATTTTCGAGCTGGTTAAAAATATCGAGAATTTTATGATAAGGAATATTCACAGGAATACTGAATAAGGGCATGTTTAATTCCTTACAATGCTTTATTACCGCTTTAGGTACTTCTTTGTAATGTGCCTTATGAAAACCTATAGCCAGAATACCAAGTTTTTTTAGCCAGCTGATTTGCTCACAAATATCATTTAAACTCTTAAATGATTGAAAAGTGCTTAAAACTAAACCCTGCGGTTTAAAATTATAATTTTTCTCCGGCAACTCTAAAATCGTTATATAGCTTACTTTACTCTCTATATTGTCCTTGCCTGTGATGAGTTCGATTCCCAGTTTTTCAAATTCCCCCGACATTTTGCTGATTTCTATCATAATTGAGTCCCCTTTAATTATGAAAATCAAAATTTACTAAGTTAGAATTAGTTATAGCCAATATATCAACAAAAAATGATTTTATTAAGTATATTAAAAAAACCAGACCCTTTTAGAGTCTGGTTCAACGTACATTTATTTCACCAACACAGGTTTCCCTTGCAATTCTTCTACAATTTCACCATTCTCCATTACAGTTACACCATTTACAATAGTTGCGACTGGTTTACCCGTAATTTCTTTTTCATCATAGGCAGTTACCTTACTCTTACTGTGCAGCTTTTGTTTATCAATCTTCCACTTTTGATCCATATCGACAATAGTAATATCCGCATCACTACCTGTTTGTACTGTTCCTTTTTGCGGGTACATACCGTATTCTTTCGCAGGGTTGAATAATAATATGAGAGATTAGCCTTCAATGACGGACCAATCTCTCAGCTTAATCAGCATCCTTTTTCTTGTCGAAAGTAAAGTTTCAGCTCCGATACCACATCACATGCTCATTATTCTCTTCATCAAACTCCTGCTCTTCAAATCCCAGCGACCTGAGCAGTGTTCCCATCACTTCGTTTCCTTTCACATAATCTGCAATGAGAACATCAAACCTGTCATCGCTTTCAAACATCTCCATCACTTTTTCAACAATCGCTCTGCCGTATCCCTTACCCTGATAGTCTTTATCCACCATCATCCGCCAGATCATCAGTTCTTTCTCTTCTGCATCTTCATCCAGCAGTATAAAGCCTACAACTGCTTCACCGTCTTCAACCGCATACGGGAACACATCCCCTGCTTCCCGGTAGAGATACGCATCTGCGATCGACCGGACATTCGGCGCAATGAATTTACTCTTATCCTGTTCATCTGTAATCTTCAGCTTCAATACTTTTTCATAATTATCTTCATTAATTTCCGCAAATTTTATCATAAAAATTATACCCCTGCTGTTTACTTATTATATTCAGTCCTTAGACCGCTTCACTCACCGCAAAATAATTATCCTGTCCGTCAAAAAAATTAAACGTCTTCATGGCCGGTATTTCCACCAGTTCTCCGACATATACGTCTCTTTCCTTCAGGTCTTCATATACTGCTTCAATATTTTCTACTTCAAACATCAGCGACGGCGTTTCAAGACTCACTTCGGGGCTGTATTTTTCGATAAAAGCGATCGGAAATATTACCAGCGAAGTTTCCGAATTTTCGTCCGGCGCCACTTTATAACCTTTAAAGTTTTCCATTAGACTCAATTCTTCTTTCACCGTAAAGTCCATCTTTTGTGTCCAGAATTCCAGCGCACTATTAGTATCTTCCACATACAGCATTACATTTTTCAGTTTCTTTAGCATGCCATCAGTCCTTTTAAAGATTTAAACTCTGCGGTATTTCTTCAGTCCCAGTATATCCAGCAGCACAAAGACCGCAATGAATACTGCCAGAGCGAGCAGGTCTTCCCATATATACATAAATCCATTACCCTTAATCATCACTTCCGTCAGCGCATCTCCTGCGTATCTCAGCGGAAAGGCATAGCCGATTACACTGATCCAGTCCGCGATATTATCGAGCGGAATAATACCCGAGAAAAATATCTGCGGCACGATAATCAGAGGAATAAACTGCATCATCTGGAACTCCGTATTCGCAAATGTCGAAATAAACATACCGATAGCGAGTGCGCTTAAGGCCAGCAGTATATTAATAGCAAGCACCCAGCCGATGTTCCCTGCAATATTCATATCCAGCAGGTAAATCGAATATAAGACGATGATAATCGTCTGCAGCATCGCGAAAATCCCGAATCCGCTTAAATATCCGATGATAATTTCACTCCGTCTCACCGATGTCGCAAGCATTCTCTCCATCGTTCCCATCGTCCTTTCACGAAGCAGAGCAATGCCGGAAATCAGAAAGACAAAAAAGAATACAAAAAAACCAATTAGAATCGGAAACATCTTATCAAAGAATGTACTGTCTTCGCTGCCGTACAAATAAGTTTCTTCCATACTCATAACCGGCAATTCAGCCTCTTCAGGCAGCGCCCCTAATATCCCTTTCAGCTGTTCATCCTTCATTTCCTCGAGACCTGCACGGATGACCTGTTTTACCGCGCCCGTTTTCGACGGATCTTCATTTTTATAGGTCACATCAATCTTTTCATCCGTTATATTTACAAAAGCATCCAGCTGATCATTATCCAAGAGAGTACTCATGGTCGGAGCCAGTTCATACGGCACCACTTCCACATCATCCGGCAGTCCTTCAACAAAGGTCTGATCAATCGTATCCGGCACACCGAGACGTATATCCGCTTCATTATTCACATCGAATATAAAATACATCAGTGTAATCACAACGAGCGGCGCCAGCATCATCAGCACTAGAGTACGGATATCCCGGAGCAGCTCCCTGATTATTTTTACAATGATTGCACTGAGACGCGTCATGAATCCACCTCCATATTGATGAATACTTCCTCGATTGAAGCCGCCTTAAATTCAGTCATCAGTTCTTTTGGCGTGCCCTGTGCAAAAATTTTCCCTTCAACCAGCAGCGCCACCCTGTCGCACTTTTCCGCTTCGCTCATCACATGTGTCGTCACAATAATTCCCGCACCGCTGCCGGCGAATTCCCGCAGCTGCTGCCACACCGAAAGTCTGAGCTTTGGATCAATCCCAACCGTCGGCTCATCCAGTACGATAAAACCGGGACTGCCAAGCAGGGTGATTGCGAGTGACAATCTCCTTTTCATACCCCCTGAAAACTTTGAGACCGTTTTACCGCCTGTATTTTCCAATTCAACGAGTTTCAGGTTTTTATCGATTTCTTTTTTCAGTTCTTCTCCTTTTAAATTTTTCAGCCGGCCGAAAAATACCATATTTTCATGGGCAGTCAATGTTTCGTAGAGCGCCGTTTACTGACCCATATAACCGATTCTGTCCAGCACTTTCCGCTTTGGCATCTCCTCATTCAGCACCAACGCTTCACCTTCAGTTAAATCTTCCATGCCGAGCATGCAGCGGATGCAAGTTGTCTTCCCCGAACCGCTCGGTCCAATCAGCCCCAGTATTTCCCCGCTTTGCACCTTTAAATTAATATTTGTCAGCACCTGATTAAAGAAAAATTTCTTACCTGCTCCGTGCAGTGATGCAATTATCTCAGCCACAATTATCACGACCTTTATGTATACACTTTTGCTCTCAAATACCCGTTTCTCTATCCAGTTAAGCATAATCGTTCATAATATTGAATACAAAAAAACTGCATGATGCGGGCACATCATACAGCATTTTTACAATTAATGATTCCGAGTGGGATTGAACCACCGACCTCTTCGATGTCAACGAAGCGCTCTCCCGCTGAGCTACGGAATCGTAATTTGTTTACTTATACAGCTTACGTCATCCCGTATTAAAAATCAACTTAATACTGAGATAATCAGATCCATTTTCTATTAATGCCTGAATATTATAATTTTTATAGGCATGAATTTTAATCTGTGCTAATCTATAGCCATACAAAGGGGAGGTTTACTATGGATAGAAAATTGAGAAGAAAAGTATTATCAGCAAGTTTAATCGGTTCATCAATTGAATGGTTCGACTTTTTCCTGTACGCAGCGGTTGCGAGCATCATCTTTAATACGCAGTTCTTTGTGACCGACGATGCATTTCTGTCGACTATACTTGCCTACTTCGGGCTTGCTTTATCATTCTTTATCCGTCCTTTAGGGGGAGTCATCTTTGCACATATCGGTGACAGAGTGGGACGGAAGAAAACATTAATTATTACACTCAGCCTCATGGGGCTCGCCACAGCGGGTATCGGCTTACTGCCTACATATGCTCAAATCGGTGTTGCCGCACCGCTTCTTTTACTCCTGTTCAGATTGATTCAGGGCCTCGGCATCGGCGGCGAATGGGGCGGCGCCCTTCTGCTCGCCACCGAATACGCGCCGAAAAACCAGCGCGGGCTGTTCGGCAGTTTCCCGCAGATGGGAATTCCTATCGGCCTTGTGCTTGCTTACGGCTTTTTCTTTTTACTGACCTGGATTATGCCTGAAGAGATGTTCCTCGCATGGGGGTGGAGGATTCCATTTATCTTCAGTCTGCTGCTCGTTATTGTCGGACTGCTAATCCGTAAAGGGCTCGACGAAACACCCGCCTTTGTGGCCATGCAGAAAGAAGCTGCAGAGAAAAATGAAGTCAGAAGACTGCCTATCATTGAAATATTTAAGAAACACCCGAAAGAAGTGCTTATTACGACCGGGGCGAAATTTGTTGAAACCGGCCCGTTCTATATCTTTACGACCTTCATTGTCGGTTACGGGGTCGCAAGTCTCGATGTATCATTTGAGTTTATGATGCTGTCGATTATGGCGGTATCCGTGCTCACAACGATTATGATTCCCGTAATGGGCAGTCTGTCGGACAGAGTCGGCCGGAGAAAAATGTTTCTGATCGGCGCGGCGGCGATGCTGCTTTATGCGTTTCCGTACTTTTTTATCGTCAATACACATGAACCGATACTCGTTATTTTAGCAACCTTTATCGGACTGGTTGTAATCTGGCCGCCGATTACAGCGATTCTCGGTACGATGTTCTCCGAGTCATTCAGCAAGGAAGTACGTTATACTGGTGTAACACTCGGTTATCAGATTGGTGCCGCAGTGGCTGGAGGATCTGCGCCGCTGATTGCGGAATTTCTGATGAATCAGTTTGACGGCTCAAGTATACCGGTATCGCTTTACATCATTATGACAGCCGTCGTTTCGCTGATTGCGGTATTTGCACTGCAGGGAGAAACGGCGCAGGATAAAGAGGATAGATTAATCAGCGAAGAAAAATTAATGAACGCCGAATAATAATAGATGGAGTGAATACATTGATTACATTGACAGACAAAGAAATAGAAGAGAAATATAAAATCAGCCATGCAATCAAAGACGTCAACGCGATTTTAAAAGATTATAACGAAGACAATATTGTGGAATCCATTCGTACCGTATTGCCTGCAGGAGAAGACAGCTCGATGCTTTACATGCCGTGCATCAGCTTAACTCAGCAGGTATCGATAATTAAGACAGTGTCTATTTTTCCTAACAATAAAAACCTGCCGACGACGCAGGGGAATATTTTAGTAACAGACCTGACAGACGGCGCCCACAAGGCGACGATGGACGCATCGTATTTAACGAGACTCCGCACCGGCGCGATGACAGCCATCGCCACTGATAAACTGGCACGTGAAGATGCCAGAACACTCGGTGTAATCGGGACGGGCAATATGGCCTTCGAACAGGTATTAGGTGTTGTGGAAGTCCGCGATATCCAGAGAATTTATCTCTATAACCGTACACCGGAAAAAGCTGAGCAGTTTAAGGAACGGCTCGAAACATTCGGTATCTGGGCTGATATCGAAGTGATGACGGACGTGGATGCACTCGTTGAACAGAGCGATATTATCAACTGTGCCACGCAGAGCAAGACTCCGGTGTATAATGGTGAACTTCTTAAAGAAGGCACTCACGTTAACGGTGTGGGGTCATTCACCCATGAAATGAAAGAAATGGACCGCACCGCAATTAAACGTGCCGATCATATTTATGTCGATGACATGGACGGTGTGAAAGACGAAGCCGGAGAACTGATTGATGCGGTGGAAGCCGGAATAATCAGCTGGGATGACATCAAAGGTACACTCGCTGAAATATACGACCAGGGCTATTTGCGCCAAAACGATACAGACATCACGATTTATAAATGCGTCGGCGCAGGCTACTTTGATTTAGCAGTGGCAGGTGGCGTTATGAAGATGTTTGCTTAACAAATCTATAATAGGACAGGTGAATCCGAGAGGATTTGCCTGTTTTTTGTTTTAAGAGATAGAAAAAACAGCAGCCTCTCTTCCCGTTTATTCCGTAATGTATCTCCTGCAAAAGATGATGTATAATTTAAACTAAGAGAAAACGTTTATTCATTACACACATATAACCAATAACAAATAATTTCCTTTAGGAGGAAAAACTATGTGGCTACTCATTATTATACTCGCCGGTATTTCTGCCGGAGTAATTAATAATTATTTTAACCATCGTAAAGATATGGAAAAACTTAAATTAAAGCATATCGATAAAGAAATTGAACTCCAGCGGCTGAAACAGGAGAATTATCTGCTGGAAAATGAAGAGATGAGAACTGTCCTTGATAGGATTAAAGAAGATAACAGACGGCTGGAAGCGGAAAAAGACAGCCCATGGCTGATTCAGGAAACCCGAGAGCGTCAGCTTGGGAAAACCGAAGAATAATTCCGATGGAATTGATTTTATTTACTATGAAGAAAGCGTGAAAAACATGATTGAATTTTTACAGCGCCAGTCCCGCCATTTATACCCCGGCTATTTTGCAATGGTAATGGCGACCGGCGCTTTATCATTATCCTTATGGTATTTGGATATTTTATTCGCAGCAGAACTGCTTATGTATTTTAATGTTTTTATATTCGTGCTGCTGCTCGTATTGAACGGTTTAAGATTACTGTTGAATACCCTTGATTTTATGAAAGATCTAAATGATAACGGTAAAGGGCCGGGATTTTTCACTTTAATCGCCGCTTCAGGCGTTTTAGGCAGCCAGTTCGTCATTATAAAAAATATGACTGAGACAGGTTTTATATTCTGGCTTGCGGCTTTTATAATCTGGATAATATTGATGTATACATTTTTCACTTTAATCATTATTAAAAGAGTAAAACCGCTGATTGATGAATCGGTAAACGGCGGCTGGCTCCTCGTCGTCGTATCTACACAGTCACTTGCCGTGCTTGGCACCCTGGCGGCAAATAGTACTGATTTCGCTGAAGTGATGATTTTTATCTCGTTATGCCTCTTTCTTTTAGGCTGTGCTTTATATTTAAATATCATCGCATTTATTTTTTATCGCCTGATGTTTTTAAAAATCGAAGTAATGTCGTTAACCCCGCCCTACTGGATCAGTATGGGTGCGCTTGCGATTACAACGCTCGCCGGTTCTGTTCTTGTTCTTAACGGTTCAGGCATCGTTCCGGAACTGGAAATCTTCATTAAAGGATTTACACTGTTCTTTTGGGCACTTGGCACCTGGTGGATTCCTCTGTTAATTATACTTGGTGTATGGCGTCATATAGTAAACCGCTATCCCCTGTCCTATACTCCTGAATTGTGGGGCATGGCGTTCCCGATTGCGATGTATACAGTCGGCACGACGAATTTGTCGATGGCATTGGAGCTCGAATTTTTAATGATTATTCCGCATGTGACTATTTTTGCAGCGGTACTTGTCTGGCTGCTGATTATGGCCGGCTTAATAAGTCATCACGGGAAAAGGCTGCGGAATTGAATTAGGTGATGGTGATGAACTCGCTTCTTTGACCGAGTAAACGTTCTGCCAGGACAAAGAACTCGCTTCTTTGACCGAGTAAACAGGTTTCCCCCGATTTTAAACGGGTATATCAGGTCATACACTAAAAGAGGAGTGTGACCGATGAATTTATTTGATTATAAAGTACATCACAATGCCAATATAAAATTAAAAGATCATCAATGTTCCGACGGAAAAAAGGAAGAGAACGATTATATAGAACAAAATATTATTCCTCCGCTGGTGGAGAAACTGAAAGAACTTCACCTGAAACTGCATGCCGAAGGAAAAAATGGTATTATGGTTGTCCTTCAGGCGATTGATGCCGCGGGGAAAGATGAAGCAATTTCCTATATTTTTTCAAATTTAAACGCCCAGGGGCTTAAGGTGACTACTTACGGCAAGCCGAGTGAAACCGAGCAGAAGCATGATTACTTGTGGAGGCTTCACGACGGTGAGCCAGAACGCGGGCAGATTGCGATTTTAAACCGGTCCCACTACGAAGATGTGATTGCTACCCGCATTCATGATTTATTGGAAGATGATGACGATGCCGAGATTCAGAGACGCTACCGCCAGATTAATAATTATGAGCAATATTTATCTGAAAATGGATTTTCAGTCGTCAAATTTTTCTTTAATATGTCGAAAGATGAGCAGAAAGAACGCTTTTTAAAGCGGATGAAAAACCCCGATAAGCATTGGGAGTTTTCATTTTCGGATATCGATGACCGCGAAAAATGGGAGGAATATCAGGAAGTTTTTGAAGATATGCTGAACAATACTTCTACAGAACACAGTCCGTGGTATATTCTTCCGGCAGATGACGAATGGCATACGCGCAGGATTATAACAGAAGCGATGATTCATACACTGGAAGATATCAACCCCCGGTTCCCGAAAATCTCCGGAGAAGATAAGAAGAAGCTGGATGAATATATTAAGAAACTCGAGAATGAATAAGAAAAATGCTGACTCCATTACGGAATCAGCATTTTTTTGAATTTAAAGAAGCACGGTGGCACGCGATCATACTTTCTGTGCCGCCGTGGTTTCTCGGTGGCACGCACCCACACTTTCTGTGCCACCGTGGTTTCTCGGTGGCACGCACCCACACTTTCTGTGCCACCGTGGTTTCTCGGTGGCACACAATCATACTTTCCGTGCCGCCGTGGTTTCTCGGTGGCGCGCACCCACACTTTCTGTGCCGCCGCGAGCTCAAATTTACGGTTTCATCACTACTTTAATACAACCGTCTGCACGGTCGTTAAACATCTTGTACATTTTTTCCGCCTGTTTTAAAGGCACGTTATGCGTAATAATGTCCGTCGGATCGACTTTGCCCTGTTCCACCATATTATACAGCTCCGGCATATAGTGAATCACCGGTGCCTGGCCTGCTTTGACTGTTACGTTGCGTGTAAAAATCTTGTGGATTGGATATCCCGTCGCTGGCGTACCGTATATACCTGTCAGCTGGATGGTGCCGAATTTTTTCACCATATCTGTCGCCATAATAATCGGGTCAATCGTACCGACCTGGCCGCCGAGCGTCTTGATGCGGTCTTTACCGGTAATTTCACCGTCCATGCCGACACAGTCGATAACGACTTCAGCGCCGCCTTTTGTAATTTCATGAAGATGTTTGCCGAGGTTATCAAATTGTTTGTAGTTATATACCTCTACATTGTTTGTCTGCTTAGCGTGTGCGAGCCTCATCTCATTATTATCGACAGCGATAACACGATTTGCGCCTTTCATCCAAGCAAACTTCTGTGTCATCAGTCCGATTGGTCCGGAGCCTAATACAATTACTGTATCTCCGCTTTTAACACCGCTGCTTTCAACACTCCAGTAAGCTGTCGGCATTACATCCGACAAGAAAAGCACGCTTTCATCTTCCAGTTCACTTCTTTCCGGAACAACAAAAGAAGTGAAATCAGCGTAAGGAACTCTTAAATATTCTGCCTGATCGCCCGGGTAGTTTCCGAACTGCTCTGAAAACCCGAAATAACCGCCTGTATCCTGATGCGGATTGGAGTTATCACACTGGCTTTCCATCTGATTCTCACAGAAGTGGCAGTGTCCGCAGCTTACGTTAAACGGAATAACAACACGGTCTCCTTTTTTAACTTTCTTCACTCCGGGACCGACTTCCTCAACAATTCCCATAGGTTCGTGACCGATAATATAATCATTCGTAATTGGCATGTTTTTGCGGTATAAGTGAAGGTCTGATCCGCAGATTGCGGTCGACGTCACTTTTATAATCATATCTGTACCCTGCTGGATTTCCGGCGCCTTCATCTTTTTGACTTTGACTTTGTTTTTTCCCTGTACAGTAACTGCTTGCAAATTAGACACATCCTTTACATGATTGTTTGTTATCAATTCCCCACCTCTAACAAGATAAACACAGACAGCAAAAAGCGGTCCCTCTTCTGAGAGACCGCTGTATTACAAAGCCGGTTTTATGCCTATTCCTATTTAGAATTAATTAAAAATTTCTTCTCTGAAGAAATGAAATAATACAAGCGGCAGAATCGCTGCCTGCGGTAGATAAGGCATGATAATTCCCGTAGCAAGGAAGGTATCCCAGTTGCCCTCTTCTTCGGTAAATAAAACTTCACCCCGCCGAATTTTATCTTTAAAACGTGCGAGTTCTTCGTCTTCAAACATCTTAAGTTTTTCTTTAATGTAAGATTTGTGCACGAGCCGCTTCGATATCGCATTAATAATCTGAGCCCGCGTGCTGTACTCTTCCAAATCTAGATCCAGATTTTCTGCAACCAGATTCATATGATCTTCAGTTAAAAGCAGTTCATAAAACTCGATAATCGGATAATCCAGCAGATTGACGGTCGTCGTATATTCCGCGTTATTTAAAGTAACGTTTGATACACTGATGCCGTCAGGCAGCGGCGCCAGATGAATGACCGAACCGAAGTTTCTTAAAATACCGTCGATTACTTCCTCATGCATAACTGCCATACCGTCACCGATATACAGCAGATGATGATTATAGATTAAAAACGGATTCTCATCCGGATTGAACGGCATAGTAATAATATTATCCCCGGTCAGTGCATTTGAATATCGCTTAATCAATTCAATTTCTTCCATTCTTAAACTGTCACCGAGAAGCGTCAAATAGTCATCTGAACTTGCTTCCTCTATTTTTTCTTCTATCAGCTTCTCGAGCCGGGATAAGGATTCACCTACTTTGTCCAGATGTAAATACGTTAAATAAGTTTTGTAGAAGGTTTGTAAATCCATCGTTATCCTCCTTAAGTGATTGGATTGCCTCTGTTGAACAGCCGTGCGAGTTTCTTGTTCACCGCACTGACGGGATAGCGTTCCCGGTAGTTCTTCTGGCGTGCATGGGCGTAGACATTTACGTAGTCCGGATGGTTTTTATCTTCTAGAATGTTTAAAGTTTCGATGAGTTTAGTAACACCGCCGATATTTTCAATTGGCACTGCTCCCCCGTAGCTCACAACTTCCGGAATCGGCTTCGTTATATTCGTCACGGTATCGAGTATAATGTCCACGACGTAATCATCCTCAGAATCATACAGGTACTGAGTATATTCATTAATTAAATATACATCAGTCATCAGAGCATTTTTGTGTGCACCCGCTTCATCATACGCGATTAGATTTTTATCTGTTATGAACTGGCCGCTGCCGATATTATTCCAGCCGAATGCTTCGCAAATAATAATTTCAAGCTCAAGGAAATTCAGGCGTGTTGGAATAGCAATCGTCCGGAAAATTTCCTCACAGCCATTAATCGTACATGTAATGTGATAAGCATTGTAATTCTCGGGCGTTTCCGCTTGTACTTCTTTTCCAATTTTGCTGAAATTCACTTTTTTAAGCGCGCGAAGCACATCCCGGTGCATAACGAGATAATCCTGATGCACTTTAACGAGGAGACCGGTTTCCAGCGCCGTTTGCCAGCGCGGATGATTTTCATAGACCGAGTAATCTTTTTTAATGTTATCTCTGATTTGAGCATAGGCCACTTCATCGAGATGATTCAGAGCGACCGGCAGATATTCCGGCGCCGTGAGATGCGCAATGACTTCATTTAAATAATCATCTTTATACTGTCCGATTGATTTGATGTTCAGTTTTGACATCACATTGCGGAGATCTTTAAATGTTAAATTATTGTAGAGCCAGTAAATCGGCCCGTTATATATTTTATCCAGTTTTGATACATCCTGCGGCCCAATCGTTTCGCTGTCAGGAATCGACATCGGCGTATAGGGAAATATACCGGTTTCCTGCAGTGCGCTGTTCAGCACATTGACCACTTCCGCATGAATAACCCCTTCTGTGCCATTATCCTCCAGAATATACTGATAGTCGATCAGTGTCGGATACTTTCCGGGGAGATACGACACCCTGTGCACATTATCAAATGCAGTCTCAGTCGATAAACGTCTCAAAAGCTTCGCTTCCGCCATCGACAGATGCTCGAACATTTCATGCAAAGCGGACTGTGACTCCAATTCATCCACCTTATATTTTATCAGTGCATCATTCGTCGCAAAATTGCCCGAGTTGAACAAACTTGCCCGTACAAGCTCATTTTCACTTAAATACGTTTGATAAAAAGTCTGTATATCCATGCTGTCTGCCTCCCTGCCCTCTTCATTATAATCATTACTTCTATTTTACACGTAAACCGGGAGTAAATGCATCCCGTGATGCTTATTTGCCCGTGGAGTACGAGGGTGGCGGCGCTGGGGTTGGTGTGAGCGGGTGTCATGTGTATCCCTGACGCGCGGGGTTGGCATGACAGAGTTTCATATGTGTCCGAGACGCGCTGGGGTTGGTGTGAGCGGGTGTCATGTGTATCCCAGACGCGCGGGGTTGGTGTGAATGGAGATCATATGTATCCGAGACGCGCAGGATTGTCATGACAGAGTTTCATATGTATCCCAGACTCGCGGGGTTGATATGAACGGAGATCATATGTATCCGGAGCACAATACTCTCTCTTTCATAAAATTTTTAATGCTGTTCTCCTTCCTCCAAAAAGAAAGATTTTACATTTAATGTTATATTGATATTTACAATAAACTTAAGGGGATGCTTTTATGAACAAAATTTTGCTGACAGTACTAAGTGTTGTTCTTTTGGCAGTGGCGGGATGCGGCGGTGAAGAGTCTGAACTCGATGATAAAACTCTGGGGCTTACCTCACCTAATCCGACTGTTTCTGAGGAAGATGCTGAGAATAAGGAAGTTAAATTTACATCCAATACACCGGTACTCGATTTTGAATCAGCAGGCGATGTCACATTAACATTTAACGGCGCTACATATCCAGGGGAGTATTCTTTAGAAGAAAATAATTTATCAATTACTGTCGAAGATGGGGATGCTTCGATGATAATTGATTTTACTGAATTTGAAGAAAGTGATGATGAATATTTTTTGTACAGCGGAACAGTATCTGATGGTGAATTAAATGAAGGTGACGAGACAAGTCAACTGACGAATGTTTATAAAAACTTTGGCCTCGGTGAGCACTACCTCTTTTTAGAAGAATAATTTAAATTAAAATCTCCCGTGACTCCCCGGGGAAAAGCATCTGCTGAAGACTGCAGGCTTCAGGAATGCCCCGGGTAAGTACGGGAGATTTTTATCTGGCTAAATAATCTTAACTTATTTCGGCAGTTTCGATACGCCGATATTCGTCATTTCAAATGCGTTCAGCACGTGATCAAGCTGTTCTTCTGTAAGAACTTCATGCTTAGAGCACAGCTGGCGGACCGGAGCACCTGTCTGGATGGCTTCTACTGCAATTGCTGATGCTTTTTTGTAACCGATGTGAGGTACAAGCGCTGTAATTACACCGATGCTGTTCTCAACGTAAGATTTCATCTGTTCTTCGTTTGCAGTAATGCCCGCGATACATCTTTCAGTGAAGACTTTGAAACCGTTGTTCATAATGTCGATTGACTGAATCAGATTAAATGCAAGCACCGGCTCCATTACATTCAGTTCGAATTGTCCGGCTTCTGACGCCAGACTGATTGTATTGTCATTGCCGATCACCTGGAAAGCAATCTGGTTTACCACTTCAGCCATAACCGGATTGACTTTGCCCGGCATGATTGATGAGCCCGGCTGGCGCGCAGGCAGGTTAATTTCATATAAGCCCGCTTTCGGTCCTGATGCCATCATACGGAAGTCGTTTGCGATTTTCGACATGTTAATCATACAAATTTTCAAGGCTGAAGAAATTTCCGTATATGTATCAGTATTCTGCGTTCCATCTACCAGATTTTCAGCAGATCTCAGCTTATATCCTGAAATTTTGCTCAGCTCTTCAACTACTGTATCGATGTATTTCTGGTCCGCGTTTAAGCCTGTCCCTACCGCGGTTGCACCGATATTAATTTCATAAAGATTTTCAAGCGAGTTCGACACGCGGCGGATGTCTCTCGACAAAACCTTCGCATAGGCGCTGAATTCCTGGCCGAGACGGATCGGCACGGCATCCTGAAGGTGCGTGCGTCCCATTTTAATAACGTGGTCAAATTCAACAGCTTTTGCTTCAAATGCCTGGCGCATTGTATTCATCGTCTCAAGCAGTGATTCTGCATGAATTAAGAGACCCACGTGCAGGGAAGTCGGGAAGGCATCATTTGTCGACTGGGACATGTTCACATGGTTGTTCGGGCTGATAAAGTCATAGTCGCCTTTTTCGCGTCCCATAATTTCAAGTGCACGGTTGGCAATCACTTCGTTCGCGTTCATGTTCGTCGAAGTGCCTGCCCCGCCCTGAATCGGATCGACGATAAAGTCGTCGTGCCACTGGCCTGCAATGATTTCTTCACTCGCCTGCACAATCGCATTCTTTTTATCCTCTTCCAGCACACCGTTCGCGAAGTTTCCAAGCGCCGCGGCTTTCTTAACCATCGCCAGGGCGCGGATTAAATCAGTATTTAAACGGTAACCTGTGATCGGGAAGTTTTCTAAAGCGCGCAGACTCTGCACCCCGTAGTATGCCTTATCATCAATTTCTTTTTCTCCAAGAAAATCAGCTTCAATTCTTGTTTTGTTTGTCATTTTTGCTGCAGCTCCTAAATTAATTATTTAATAATCATCGATTCAAAATCTTTTGGAAAACTATTAAAATTATAAGTTGTATCTTCGTCAATATACAGCATATCTTCGATGCGTACACCGCCGATTTCAGGTATATAAATACCCGGTTCGATCGTAATCACATGGCCCGCTTCAAGCTTGTCCGTGTTATCGCCGTGCACTGACGGCGCTTCATGCACATCGAGTCCGAGGCCGTGGCCGATACGGTGCATGAAATATTCACCGTAGCCCGCTTCTTCAATTACAGCGCGCGAAGCACGGTCGATATCTCCCATCACCGTACCTTTTTGTGATGCTTTAATACCTTCGAGATTTGATACCAGTACAGTTTTATAAATTTTTTCCTGTTCCGCGGTTGCCTCTCCGACAATAAACGTACGCGTCATATCCGACACATAGCCTGTATCTGAAACGACACCGAAATCAATCAAAAGGAAGTCTCCGCGCTTGATAACATCTGTTCCTGTATCACCGTGCGGCATGGCGGATTTTTTACCGGCAAGCACGCTCGGACCGAAACTCGGACCAGCTGCACCGTACGATTTAAACTGCTTAACAAGAAAGTCCGAAATTTCCATTTCGGTTTTACCTTCGACAGTAATCGTTTTTAAATCTTCCAGCGCTCTTTCTGTCATCTCGACCGCGCGCTGAATTTCCGCTTTATCGTGTTCATTCTTTTTGCCGCGGAGATAATTCACTTCATTATCGAGTGTTGAAATATTTTCCGGCGCATATTTTTCAATCAGCCGCAAATATCTCGAATAAATTAAATGTTCTCCTTCAACCGCAATTGTCTTATTTTCGGCTATTGTATCAAACACATACTGAAAAGCATCATCCTTATCGTCGTGCGGCAGGTAGGTTGTCAGTTTGGTATTGGCTCTGACAGTTTCTCCATCAAGTGCCGGGAAAATCATCGCTGTCTCGAGTGTCTTATTATCGACGACGAGCAGCAGCAGTCTTTCATGCGGGTTTAAGTGCACCCCTGTAAAATAAAAAATATTTACCGGATCGGAAATAAGAGAGTAATCTGCTTTAACGCTCTCTGCGAGCGCTTCGATTTTACTTGTCATACATATCTTCCTCCCATTAATTTTGAATTAAATACTGATCAAACCAGCGCACGATATGAGACAGCCGCTGCATTTTCAAGCTCGGTTTCCCTGAGCGCGACAGTTCATGAGAAGATTCCGGGAAGCGGATAAATTCTGTTTCCTTCTCATGAGATTTCAGCTCGATAAAGAGCTGCTCCGCCTGTTCAATCGGACAGCGGATATCTTCTTCGCCGTGCAGAATCAATAACGGTGTTTCGACATTCTTCGCATATTTCAGCGGCGAATGATGCCACAGTTTGTCGAGATTATCGAGTCCCGCTAAAATCTGCCATTCCGTAAAGTAGTAACCGATATCGGAAACTCCTCTGAAACTGATCCAGTTGCTGATTGAGCGCTGTGTAACCGCAGCTTTAAAACGGTTCGTTTGTCCGACAATCCAGTTCGTCATGAAACCGCCGTAAGAGCCGCCGGTCACACCAAGATTATCTTTATCAATCCAGTCATACTTATCCGTAATGTAATCTACAGCACTCATAATATCTTTGTAATCGCCGTTGCCGTAGTCGCCGCGGACAGCATCAACAAACTCCTGGGAGTAGCTGTGAGAGCCTCTCGGGTTAATGAATAATACTGCATATCCTTTTGCTGCGAGCAGCTGCATTTCATGGAAATACGTATTTGCATACAGCGCATGCGGACCGCCGTGAATATTTGTTACCATCGGATAGTTTTTACCTGCTTCGTATCCAGCGGGTTTCATAAACCAGCCGTGAACGGTTGTGTCGTCAAAACTTGAAAACTCAACCGGTTCCGGTTTAACAAGTTCTGTATCTGTCACGTAATCATAATTAATTTCTGTCAGCTGCGATAATTCTTCAGTTTTAAAATCAAACTTATACAGTTCGCTCGGTGAGACGTGAGTCGAAATCGTTAAGTAAGCCGCTTCACTGTCCGCATCCATGCCGAAAATATTATGCTCGCCGCGGAGCAGCGGACGGATATTTCCTTCTACATCACCTTTATATAAGTTGACGCTGCCGAATTCTGAAACGAGAAATACATATTCATTATTTGAGATCCATTCTGCTGTATTGCCTTCGGCATTCTGCTGAGTATCCTGTGCCACCAGCCCGCCGACCGGCTTATCCAGTTTCGTCGTGACGTCGATGCTCTCTTCTGTCTTTATATCATAAACCTCGATATGCGGATGCGTTGCGTTTTTAAACTTGCGCGTCATGAGCGTCATTAAAATATGTTTTTGGTCTCCGGAAATTTCCGCTTTCATAAAACTCGCATCATCGCGAATTAATTTATCTTCTCCGCCAGTACGCAGATACAGTTTTTGCGCGAAATTAAAATCCGGATTTTCGCTCTTATCTGTCGCATATATAAAACCGCCTTCAAACACATCGTACAGTGTAAAGTTTTCGTCACCGGAAAGCACAGTCTCAGTCTCGCCGGATTGAATATCGATTGATTTTACCGCAGTATATTTTTCTGTTAGTACGCCATATGGCCCTGGGCCGCCGTCACTTTTATATTTCATGCGGGTAATCACTGCCGCTTCAGGCTTTTTATCTTTATCGTCTTTGTCATCTTCATCTTTTTTGTCTGCAGAATTCTTCTCACTTGAAACATGATAAAACACCGACTGGCCGTCGTGCGAGAATTGAGCGCCGAATACCCCATCGTCTTCGTGCGTCAGCTGCTCGCGTTCACCGCCGGCGTGTCTCAGTATAAAAACCTGTGATTTTTTATCGTCATCCGGTGCTGTAAATAAAGTCATCGTTCCGTCATGCGAATGAGCGACATTTGTTACCGTCTCATCCTTATATGTAAGCTGGATATTACCCCTGCCGTCGAAATTATGAAGATAGGAATAGTAAGTATCCTTTTCCTCATCTGTCTTTGTCACAAGGTAAGTGACTTTGCCGGTATTTGGAACAGCTTTCGGCGATGACACTGATTTAATTTTGAAAATATCTTCTATTGAAACTTTATTCATCAAATCTCCCCTTTTTTATAAATATAACATTCTTTCACGCGGGTTTACTAATTAATCAGCAATATTCTGTCAGAATATTTAATCATCATCCCGCTAACGTGCGTTCACGAGAATACGTTTATAAAGAAGAAATATAAAAAGCGGGACGGCCGACAGCATGACCATGACTCCTGTCGGAATCTGCAGCGGCGCAATGAGCGTCCGGCCGAGTGTATCGACGATAAGAACGTACAGTCCGCCGATTAAAACCGACCGTTTCAAGAGAGGCCGGAAAGCCATCGGTTTAACATATAAAATAATCTGCGGAATAATGATGCCGACAAGGGCAATAATGCCGGTGTAGCTGATGGCAACGAGCGGCGGCACAGATGCCGTAATCAAGAGGGCCGGCCGTATTACACTGACATTGACACCGAGCGCATGCGCTCTTATATCGCCAAGTTTAAGCAGGTCGAGCACCCGGCCGTAGCGTTCCAGAATAATGAATGCCGCCGAGGTCAGTATAAGCAGCACCGATATCCGGCTAAAGTCTGCTCCCCCAAGCGAGCCGAACATGTAGCGGGCAATATTCGCAGTATCTTCCGGAAATAACAGAATAATAATATACAGTACACCTGATAATAAGGCGCCGAGCAGAATACCCGTAATAATCAGTGTTTCCGGCCTGTAAGTTAAATCAAGCTTCCGCGCAATCAACAGAACAGCGAGCAGGCTGGCAAGACCGAGCACGATACTTAAAACCGGCGCAAAAGCTGCGGGAATCACTGTAACTACAGTAACCGCCGCACCGAGCACCGCACCATTTGCCATACCCAGGGTAAAACTGTCGGCCATGGGGTTTTTTAAGATAATCTGAAAAACCGCACCGCTCATGGCAAGCGCCGCTCCTGTTAAGACTGCCATCAGCGCTCTCGGCAGCCGTACATCAAGCATAATAGTGAAGGCCTGCATATTATTAATATCTCCGAGATTTACCGACCCGGTAAATATGCTCAGCACCACACTGATAATCAGCAGAAATACGAGTATACAGTTGGTTTTATTCATACACGCACTCTGCGATCGCAGTCAGTCCTTCAGTAAATCTCGGTCCCGGACGCGAGACCAGATTCGGATCCGGTGTACACTGGTTTTCTTTTTCAGTTATTGCTGCGCCTTTTAGACCGGAAATTTCATCAAGTGCATGGGTGAGTTCTTCGTTGCTGATACCGAGTGTTGAAAGTACAATTTCCGGTTCGCGGGCTATCACATCTTCCGATGTCACCGCCGGATAGCCCGTCACATCTTCGAAAGCATTATCAATATTTAATGTATCCAGAAAATCATCGATAAAAGTATTCTCTCCTGCAGTGTATATATCCGGCGCCGTAGAAATCAGAATAAGCGTTTTATCCTCTGTTTCCTCTCCGCCATATTGATTGTGAATTTCCTCAACTTCCTGCTGCAGTGATGCATTCAATTCTTCTGCCGTTTCTTCTCTCTCGATAAAGCTTCCAATATCGGTAATGGTGCCGTAAATCTCATCGATTTCCTCGGCATCATCAACAACGAGGACCTCTGCGCCGGTACTTTCTGCGGCTCTTGTGATTATATCCGCATTTGCGTCATGACCTGAGGCATGTGAAATAATATGCGTCGGGTTGAGTGCCGTCATCGCCTCTTCATCGAGTGCGAAGGTATCGAGACGCGTCAGGTCTTCGCTCAGGTTTTCAGGATAATCGTCGACTGTTGTAATACCGACAAGACTGTCCGTTTCCCCAAGCTCGGCGATAATTTCAGTATTGCTCGGCATCAGTGAGATGATGCGCATTTCTTCGCCGCCTGACATTTGAACTTGTTCGTCGTTTTCATTGCCGCAAGCAGTGAGTAAAAGTATCGTGGCCAGTAATATACAGAGTTTTTTCATTGATGTTTCTCCTTTCAGTCATTTGGATGCCATCGTGATACATTACCTTCATTATATTAAAGTTCTCCGCTCTTATACAGAGTGAATGCCTAAACAAAAAGCCCGAACTTTACAGTTCAGGCTTCAGCTTATTAATTTTACATCTTTTCAGGTGCTGATACGTCAATCAGACCGAGTGCGTTTTCCAATGTCTGACGTACTGCTTCAATCATCAATATATAAGCGCGTGTTTTATCGGCATTTTCACCGAGTACTTTTTCTGCGTTATAGAATTTGTGGAAGCTTGCAGCGAGATCGTGAATGTAGTTCGGAATACGCTGAGTTGCGCGTGATTCTGCCGCACCTTTCACGATATTCGGGAATTCCAGTACTTTTTTCAGCAGCTCAAGCGCCTGCTCCTGCTCAATAATATCAACCGGGTTTTCCTTGTCGATTTCAAAGCCCTGCTCTTTTGCTTGGCGTAAAATGCTGCAGATTCTTGCATGAGCATACTGCGCGTAATACACAGGGTTATCGCTTGATTCGCTGCGTGCAAGGTCTAAGTCGAAGTCGAAGTGAGTGTCCGTTGAACGCATAATCATGAAGTAACGTGCTGCGTCCACGCCAATCATGTCGATCAAATCGCGCAGTGTAACTGCTTTGCCTGTACGTTTACTCATCTTCACTTCTTCGCCGTTTTCAATTAAACGGACCAGCTGCATAATCTGAATTTCAAGCTTGTCAGGATTTTCGCCGAGCGCGCCTAAGGAAGCTTTCAGACGGTTGATGTAACCGTGGTGGTCTGCACCGAATAAGTTGATCAGCTTGTCATAGCCCCGTTCAACTTTGTCATAGTGGTATGCGATGTCCGGCATTAAGTAAGTCAGGGTGCCGTCGCTTTTTACAAGTACGCGGTCTTTATCGTCTTTAAAGTCTGTCGTACGCAGCCATGTTGCATCATCTGCTTCGAAAACGTAGCCGTTGTCTTTCATCTTCGTCATCGCTTCATCGATTTCGCCGCTTTCGTAAAGCGCTGTTTCACTGAACCAACTGTCAAATTTAATGCGGAATTCTTCAAGATCTGCTTTCAGTTTACGCATCTCATATTCAACACCTAAATCACGGAATTTGGAAATACGTTCTGCTTCTTCAAGATCTTTATATTCAGGGTGCTCCGACGCCAGTTTCTCGCCGATCACTTTAATATCTTTACCGTTGTAGCCGTCTTCAGGCATATTCAGCCCATCGCCGAGCGCTTCAAAATAACGCGCTTCAATCGATTTTGCCAGGTTGTTAATCTGGTTTCCGGCATCGTTAATATAGTATTCACGCGTTACATCGTAACCCGCAAAATCCATAATATTCGAAAGCGTTGCACCGACCGATGCGTTTCTCGCATGTCCGATATGCAGATCCCCCGTAGGGTTCGCGCTCACGAACTCAATCAAAACCTTTTCAGCTGTTTCACGCTCTGTGCGGCCGTAATTTCCTTTCTTATCGAGGACAGTATAAATAACATTAGCAAGCTCCGCTGTCTCCATTTTAAAGTTGATAAAACCCGGTCCTGCGATGCTGACTTCTTTAATGCTTGCCGCTTCCTTGTCGATGTTTTCAATAATCGCTTCTGCGATGTCGCGCGGATTTTTACGTGCAAGCTTTGTCAGCATCATCGCTGCATTCGTTGAAAAGTCCCCGTTTTTCTTATCTTTTGGAACTTCAACTTTGATTTCAGGAACTTTATCTACTAATTCCGCTTTTTTAATCGCGGCTTCAATCGCTTCTTTTAACTGCTGTTTTAAGTTCATAATTAAATCCTCTCCAAAGTGTATTTATATTTGCCTAGCAATACGCCGCTTTCAAATAAATCATATTTGACCGTCAGTGTTCCGTCGCCGGTTTTAAGTTCATGTGTCACTATTTCAAAATGATGCCTGCCTGCCGGAGAGTCATAAAACGTATCCGTCTTCACACCTTCTTCGAAATAAAAGTTCATATTGATCAGACCCCGCCGCTGGAGCTTAACGAAATTATCTCCCAGTCTCACTGTCACTTTCAGTTCATGCTCATCGAGCGCTTCTGTGTAGCGCAGATAAGTATCCCCTTTTTTAATTTCTGTGACCTTGAGTTTCTGTTCGTATTTAGTTTCTTCTCCGTGCATGAATACCAGCTGGGTTAAATTGCAGTCATGCGTTATAGTTTCGGTCATTTTTATCACCTTCAGTATCGTAAATTATATCATAACAGGCGCCTTATTGGTCTTAAGAAAAATAAAAAAGGCAGGGCAACTGCCCCGCCTTTATGTCCTAGTTATATGTCTATAACTACTCTTTATTTTATCCATAGATGACCTAATGTGCAATGTCTAATCTAAAAGACACAAAAAAGACATATATTTTAAAGCTGTTAATTATACTTATCTACAGCTAATATTGCCTCGGCAACTTGTTCCGGTGTAATTTCCGGATCTAAGTTTTTCAATGTTTCACCGTCTCCTGTCGCCAGCTTGCCGACTTCAACTAAATCTTCTAAGGAAACGTCAGTTAAATGCATTGCAGCTAATGTCGTTGGCATTTCCAGCGCTTCGTAAAAATCTACATACTCAGCTATTTCATTTCCTGGACGACCTTCCAGTACTAACTGTACAAGCGTACCGTATGCTACTTTCTCACCATGAGTTAAGTTGTGAATATCACCGTGTAATGCAGTGAAACCATTGTGTATAGCATGCGCTCCTGCAAGCCCGCCATTTTCAAAACCTAAACCTGACAGCAGTGTATTTGCTTCGATTACTTTTTCAACTGCCGGAGTAACAAGGCCGTCTTTAGCGGCTTCATAAGCTTCGATACCGTACAGGAATAATGTTTCTTCAGCTTTTTCAGCGATTGCCTGTGATGCTAAAGTCGGTTTCCCGCCAGCCATCGTATCCCCATTGCGTCTGACTGTTGCACTTGCTTCGACTAAGGTTGCCATTGCATCTGCAATGCCTGAGGCAAAGAATTTTGGCGGTGCGCCGATAACAATTTTACTATCCACCAGCACGAGATCAGGATTTTTATCATAAAATTTATATCCTTCAAAGACACCTTCATCTGAATAGATTACGGATAATGCACTCGTTGGAGCATCCGTAGATGCAGTAGTCGGCACTATTATAGTTGGAACATCCAGCTTATCTGCAACTGCCTTGGCTGTGTCGAGTGTTTTACCGCCTCCGAGACCAATAACTACATCGCTGCCGAAATTCTTCCCTTCGCCAGTGATACGCTCGATTTCATTGTCCGACGCCTCACCTGAAAACTGTATATGATTATATTTAACATCTACATTCTCGAAACTTACTTCTACTGATTTCCCAGCAATATCCCAGACCACTTCATCTGCAATCAGTAAGATTTTTTTACCAATTTTTGCCGTTTCATGACCTAATTCACTAATTACACCCGTACCCTGTACATAACGACTTGGAGATTGAAATACTAATTTAGCCATGTTTAAATCCTCCTAAAATATTATGTTTAAAATTCATTTTAACAATGGTCTTTTTATATTGCTAATTATTGAATGCTTCCTGCATTTTTTGTGAAATATTCCACATTTCTTCGTTATGATTAATCAGAAACTCTTTAAGCGTTTCTTTAGAACGTTCATCGAGCAGGTCCAGCTTAATGCGGCCCTTCATTGCATCGTCGAGACTGTTGACATGTTCATGCATCATTTTATAACCGCGGCGTTTTTCCTTGTTTACCATCAGGTAGCAGGCACCCAGACCGTTATAAACCGGGCCTGCCTCCGCACGTTCCACAGCTATCCAGACGAGGAAATATTCTTTCGCATCAGGGCCTTCCGCTTCTTTCTTATCTTTAATCCATTTCACACGTTTTTCGACTTCTGCTTTGCCGTGCAGCCCTCCGATATCGAGCACTGCTTCCTGCGTTTCGATATTAATATAGACAGGCGCAATATTCTCGAGGCTGATCGCCCCGAAGTTCTGTCCTCTATGGCCGTCAAGCGGGTCATTTTTAATAATATTAAACTGGAAACCCGGCTTCTTTTTTGGTTGTTCTTCAGCCAAATTTATACCTCCTAATCGAGTTCATTCAGTAAATTAATAATCTCTGATTTGACGCTTAAATCTTTAATCGCCAATATTTTTTCTTTCGGATAATACAATCTTGAACCTAAGCGGTGAATGCCGGTAATGGAGTTAATAATTGCCGACTGCGAACTGATTTCTTTAATTTCACCGTTCGGCCGCAGCAGGTGAATCGGTCTTCTGTTTCTATTCTGTCCGGGTCGGTCGTAATCGTATGGCAGATCTGAATAACTGTCGCTGAAAACGTAATAATCCGGATCTATACCTGCTTTTTTGTACAGTTCATTAAGTTCTGTAATCGTAATAATAGAACCGTCAAACGGCAAATATTTAAACAGGTCTCTGTTCACAAACCGTCCGGCAAGGTCGCTCAGTATCTCATCTTCTTCACGTACCCATTCCTGTAGATAAAAATTCACGACCATTTCATCGAGCCTCAGATAATCGTGCACTGTAACGTCCTCGTTGAAAAAAGGAATGAAGTATGTCGGCTGCTGTTTAAAATTATAGCCCGATTTATACAATGCCTTCGCTCTCTGCATGACAAGGTTCAGCATCACTTCTCCGCCCCGCGATACAGGGTGGAAGTAAACCTGCCAGTACATCTGATAACGGCTCATTAAATAATCTTCCACGGCGTGCATGCCGCTTTCTTTAATCAGCACTTCATCTTTTGACGGCCGCATCACACGCAATATGCGTTCCATATCGAAGTTGCCGTAGCTGACTCCGGTATAAAAAGAATCCCGCTGCAGATAATCCATACGGTCCGCATCGATCTGACTTGAAATCATACTGGTGACAAGTTTATTCGGATGCGTTTTGTTAATAACTTCCGCAACTTCTCGCGGAAACTCAGGAGACACTCTCGATAATACTTCGTTGACTTCAGTATCTTCCAAGATAATTTTCTTCGTATATTCTTCATGATCCGTATGAAATATATCTTCAAAGGTATGGGAAAACGGTCCGTGACCAAGATCGTGCAGCAAAGCTGCAGACAAAGCCAAAAGCCGGTCGTTTGAGTCCCATTCGGGATATTCTTCAAAATTCTCAATCATCCGCCTGACAATTTCATACACGCCGAGCGAGTGATTAAATCGCGAATGCTCCGCGCTGTGAAATGCCAGATATAAAGTTCCGAGCTGCTTTATTCTGCGGAGCCGCTGAAACTCTTTCGTTTTCACCAGATCCCAGATGACCTGGTCGCGGACATGAACATACCGGTGGACCGGATCTTTAAAGACTTTTTCTTCCTGTAATTGTTTCTTGCTGTAGTCACTCATCGTCACGCTTTTACGCCTCCCTTAACACCCCAATAATATCATAAAACGGCCGGGGAAGCCGACCGTTTAGTTTAACTCTCAGTATTTGATTGTGCGCCGCGTTTTCCGACCATCATCATATAAAAAACACCTGCTAAAATAATCGGCACAATCAGCCACAGGTACATGCCGCTGTAGCCGACAAAGGGCACGATCAGTCCTAAAAACACCGGGCCGAAACCGAGCCCGATTTCCAGAATAATAAAGAAAGTCGATGTTGCCAGACCGACATTCTCCTTCGGCGCCACGTTAACACAAATAATTTGCGCAGCCGACTGGAAATTCCCGAAACCGAGCCCGATAATAAAGCCGGCAATTAAAACGACAGTTCCCGCTGAAGTGCTCCCGAGCAGGAAGAATCCGATTGCCATCAGGATAAACGTCGGGTAAATAACGACGTTCGGCCCTTTCTGGTCGATGATGCGTCCTGTAAACGGACGCGTCGACAGCACTGCCGCCGCATAGACGATAAAGAAGAAACTTGCTGCTGTAACTACATCGATTTCAATAGCGTAAGTGTTCAAAAATGACAGCACACTTGAATATGCCAGCCCCATTAAGAAAATCGGCATCAGCATCCGGAGGGAATTTTTTTCTATCAGCACAAATTTTTCAGGCTTGACCGCCGTTTCTTTTGTGACGTTATTTATTTTAATCAGCGGAATCATCAGAACGACAAGCAGCATTAAAATACCAACATAGATCAACATCGTTTCAAATGAAATCTGCTCGAGCAGCAGGAACGCCATAAATGGACCCACCGCACTCGCAACCACCATGCTTAAACTGAAATAGCTGATTCCTTCACCCCGACGTTCTTCAGGCACGGATATCGTTGCCAGCGTATTCAGCGCTGTACTGATCATCCCTGTTGCGATACCGTTTAACAGCCGTGTCACGATTAAAAATGTTAAACCGAAGTCAAAGAAGTATAAAATATAAGTTAAAAAGTAAAGTACTGTTCCGCCGAGCATAATTTTACGGGCGCCGAGATGATTAATCTGATAGCCTGTGACTCCGCGGCCCACCAGTACACCAACGATAAAAATACTGGCTACAAAGCCCGCGATGCTCGGATTGACATCGTATTTTTCAATCGCATAGTTTCCGACTGTGACCAGAGTTGAATACATTGCACCCATTAAAATAAAATGGAAGGCAAAAATTGCTGTAAATTCTTTCGTCCATATTTTAGGCGCATAAGAACTTGTCGACATGTTATTCCTTCTTTCATAAAAATTAAAAAACCAGTATTAAAAATATACTGGTTAGTCAAAAGTTACGTATTTTTTATTACGCTCTTTCATGTTTCCGATGAATCGTTCGTACCGTGCTTTCTGCTCCTCATTCAGCACCGGATAGTCCTTCAAAACAGCACCTGAGTCACGGAGCGCATTCAACGCCCGTTTTTCAACTTCTTCAATTGAAAAATCGGCATTCAGCAGTTCGTTTAAAGAAGCCATATGATCCGGGTTAATAACCGGATATGTAAACTTCGTGCTGTCACCTGCATGCGCATGGCGGTAAAATTCTTTCATCTTTAAGGCCCGCTCCGAGCCGCTGCCTGTGACACATAAGTATATCTGCACTGCCACACCGTCTTTGATGCGGCGCTGTGAAATACCTGCAAACTTTTTGCCGCCGATGCTTAAATCATAAGAACCGGGACAGTAGCTTGCGGAAATTTCGTACGCTTCAATCTTTCCTTCCGGAAACATTTTTTTTACCAACTCTGTCATTATATCATAGCCTTTTTCTATGTAAGGAAAATCTGCCTTCGGTAAAATCAAGGATATATTCAAGATGCCCTCATCAAGAACAACACCTAGACCGCCGCTATTGCGCACGATATAGTCGAAACCCGCATCAGAGATATAATCCAGGCCGTACGTCAGTTTCGGCAGCCTCGCATCCTGCAGGCCTAATATAATATAAGGCGAATGTACCCAAAAGCGTATTTTAGGCACATTGTCTTCACTGATCTGATGCTGCAGAAAGTCATCAAAAGCAAATGACTCAAACGGATGCCGGGTCCGCAGCCTGCCGATGACTTCCACCGTCCCGTTAAACAATTCAGCTGTCATGACGATTCGCCATTACCTGTGTTGCTGTAAATAAAGCAAGATTGTATACTTCTTCAGTCGTCGTACCGCGCGACAGGTCGTTAACCGGTTTGTTCAAGCCTTGCAGAATCGGTCCGTAAGCTTCAAAACCGCCTAAACGCTGAGCAATTTTATAGCCGATATTACCTGCTTCAAGCGACGGGAAGATAAATACATTCGCTTTTCCTTCAAGCGGTGACTTCGGAGATTTTTTCTCTGCCACACTCGGAACAAAAGCTGCGTCAAACTGCAGCTCGCCGTCAATCAGTGTATTCGGAAGTTTATCCTGTGCGTATTCAGTCGCGAGACGAACTTTTTCCGCTTCTTCTGTTTTCGCAGATCCTTTTGAAGAAAAGCTTAAGAGCGCAACGCGCGGTGTAATTCCGAAACTCATCGTCGTTTTTGCCGTTTCAACTGCAACTTCCGCAAGCTCTTCGGCAGTCAGGGTCGGATTTATTGCACAATCTCCCATTACATACAGTTCATCGCCGCGGCGCATAAAGAAAATACCGCTCGTTTTCGATACACCTTCTTTTGTTTTAATAATCTGCAGCGCCGGCCGCACCGTGTCCGGTGTCGAATGCATCGCTCCTGACACAAGACCGTCGGCATAGCCCGTATGTACCAGCATGGTTCCGAAATAGTTTACATTTTCAATAATATCTTCAGCCTGTTCAAGCGTTACCTTGCCCTGTCTGACTTCAGAAAACTCTTCTGCGAGTTTATCGCTTAAATCCGATGTTTTCGGATTTAATATTTCCAATCCTTCTATATTAAGATTTTCTTCGTCCGCAATTTTCTTAAGTTCATCAGCATCCCCGATCACAATCGGATGCACGTAGCTGTTTTTTAAATGCTCTGCCGCAGCAGTCAGAATTCTTTTATCTGTTCCTTCCGGAAATACAATTTTGATATTTTCACCATTTAAGTTATTTTTAAGATCCGTAATGAATTTACTCATTATATCCTCCTTGGCTACTTTACTTTAAATATATTATACGTGTTTTGTCACATCTTTTAAACAGAATCTCTTGTTAAAACGTTTTCTATTGGTCTAGAATAGAAGTAATGACTTAATTAAGGAGAGAGTAAGATGAGTGAACCGGTAAGTACTATAGATGGCTGGTACAGCTTACACCTGCTTTACAGCGTGGACTGGGCAGGTTTGCGTGTACTGGACAAAGATGAAAGAAATGCGCTGACAGAAGAACTTCAGACATTTTTAAACAGACAGGAAGAAGTGCATGAAAAACACGAAGGTGACTATGCATTTTACAACATCATGGGTCATAAGGCAGATATTATATTCTGGCTGCTGCGCCCGACTGCGGACGAGCTGATCAAGCTTGAACTTGAAATTAATAAACTCAGAGTTGCGGACTACTTAATTCCAACCTACTCATACGTATCTATTATTGAAATGAGCAGCTACCTCGGCGGTAATAAGACGCCTGAGGAAATGATGGAAATCCCGCACATTCAACAGAGATTATACCCTTCACTGGAAAAATCTAAATACATCTGTTTCTATCCAATGGATAAAAAGCGCGACCTTCAAGACAACTGGTACATGCTGCCGATGGAAGAACGCAAACAGCTGATGCGCGACCATGGCATGATCGGCCGCAAATACGCAGGCAAAATCAAGCAGTACATCACAGGCTCACAAGGTCTCGATAAATATGAATGGGCAGTAACACTCTTATCAGATGATATGCTCGAATTCAAAAAGATTATCTACGAAATGAGATTCGATGAAACAAGCGCGCGCTACGGCGTCTTCGGCGACTTCTACGTCGGCGGACACATCCCGAACGACGCAGTTGCTGACTATTTCGGATAAATTATATTATTTTGAAGCGGCTCCCGATGGCGGGGCCGTTTTTTTGCTCATGTAAATCTGTTTTTCTAACTGATTAGTTTTACGATATGAGATAATGGTTATATATAAGTATCTATCATTTAGGAGGTAAACTTATGGGACGTTTACTTAAACGTGCGGCAATTTTTATCGCACCAATTATTATAAATAAAGTTGTACAGAAGTTTCTTAACAAAGATGACAAATCTTCTTCAAAAGGGAAGAAAAGAAAATAAGACAAGATAAAAACCACCTAACTCATGTTAAGTGGTTTTCTGTATGTCTGTATAAAGGAAGATAAATATGCTCACTCAAATATCACCAAACGTTTATATTCTGCCGTTCGACAGTCACCGCGACCGTCCGAATCTCGGCTACATACACGGCGAAAAATACAGCGTGCTCGTCGATGCCGGCAATTCAGAAGCACACCTCACGGCAATGCTCGTGGCCATTGAAGAAGCGGGTCTGCCCGCACCGAAAATCGCTCTGATTACCCACTGGCACTGGGATCATACTTTCGGAATGCACGCTTTTCCCGGCACGACAATGACTCATATCAATACTAACGAAATCCTGAACACAATCACTGAATGGGAGTGGACGCCTGAAGCAATGGCAAAACGTCTGGAGACCGGTGAAGAATGCGAATTCTGCGATACCCATATGAAAATTGAATACGATAATGTTAATGACATTAAAGTCGTGACAGCGGACATTGAATTCAGCGGCAATTTAACACTGAATTTGGGCAGGGTCACAGTCGAAGTAACACCGGTCACTAACCCGCATTCCGATGACGGGGCCGTCGTTTTTATTCCGGAAGATAAAGTGCTCTTCGCCGGTGATGCCGACACGGGCGACTTTTACAAACTGGACGGCCGATATGATGCAGACAAGTTTTACTCTTACATTAAAACCGTCGACAAAGTGCCTTATGAAACTTATATTCACGGGCATCTCGCTCCGATGACGCGTCAGGAAGTCTCAGAGCTCAGAAAAGAAATTGAAGAAACAGAGTTATAGGCTTATTTACGTTCCATCACAAAATACAGGACCGGACCGACAATATTAAAAACGATGACAATAATTATCCAGACCGCTCTGTTTAAATATTTAAAACGCCGCTGCTGAATAATCATTGTTAAGGCGGAAATCATTAACAGCAGCTGGAGTATCATTAACGGAATTAGAAATGGCAGCAGTTCCTTAACATTTATAATCATGTTAATCCCCCATTACCGTTATTTAATTATGTAAAATTACTTATAATTATATATTACCCGCTATTAAAATTATCATACATAAAATAACAAAAGACGCAGAATTCCACCGGAATTTCTGCGTCTTTTAAAACTTATTCCTTCCACTTCAATTCGACCAGCGGCCGCGTTAATGTCACCACCGGTCTGCTCGACAGCAGTATAACGATTAAAGCCGACAGCAGCACGAGCCAGAAAGTCTCATACCAATGGTTATACCAGAGAATGTCAAACTCCCTGAACGGCTGAATGATAAAACCGTGCAGCAGATATACATATAATGTTTTCTCGCCGATTTTCGTCAGCCAGCCGAAATCGCCGGAAGGTATTAAGGCAATCATGCTCACAATTAAAAGAGCAGCAAGAATATAAATAATGAGGCGCATCAGCCCTCCGCTGATTTCCGCTTCCAGACGGCGATAAGCTACCGCCCCGGACAGCCAGTCCGTGTCGAGTGTCACATCCACGTTGATAAAGAGATAAATAAAAGTAAACAGCGCAAGCATAAAAATAATTCCTGCGATACTTATGCTTCTGGTTTTTATCAGTTTCACGTGTTCCTTCGTCATAAAGTAACCCGTTAAAAAGAACGGAAAGAAGACGAAGGTGCGCGACAGACTGAGTCCTAATCCCGACAGGTCAATATAGCCGATCGCAATACCGATTAACACCGCAAGCAGAATACTTAAGGTCGCCGGAATTTTTTTAAACAGAACAAGCAGAATGTGCCAGCTGAACAGACTGACTAAAAACCACATCGCCCACTGCGGGTGCAGTATGCCGTTGTACCACTCTTCGCGTCCGAGCAGAAAATACAGCAGCGTATACAAGCCCTGGAACATCAAATATGGAAGCAGCAGCTTTTTTGCCAGATTTAAAATGTATTTCGGTTCGCCAATCCCTTTGGCAAAGAAACCCGCCAGCATGATAAACATCGGCATATGGAAGATATAGATAAATGCATAAATTGAATTGACCAGCTGCGAGTCAACCGCAAAAGGCTGAATCAGATGGCCAAACACAACGAGAAAAATTAAGATTACTCTCGCATTATCGAAAAACGGCATGCGGTTCATGATTAACTTCCTTTCGCTTGATTAGTTTCAACATTGCGTCATATGTTATTAAAAATTTCCGGTAAATGAAAGTGATATCCTTTTGTTCGTTACAGCTGTATAAAAAAAAGAACCTCAATTCATGAGATTCTTTAACATATATTATGGCGATGCAGGTTCTTCACGCGCATCCGATAGTTCTTCTTCGAATTCCGCATCATTCCACGGTTCTGCAGTTTCAATGACTTCTTCTGCAATTTCTTTACGCTGCCCTGACCAGCGGATTAAATGATGCTGATATTTCTTCATCATCCAGCCGGTAATTTTTCCGATAAAATAGGCAGCAATCAAGGTGCCGATACCGATTGAACCGAGTGACTGAATAAAGATCAGACATATTAAGCCTGCTGCGACAACGTTTAATAAATCACTGGTAATTTTAGCTTTACTGAATTGCATCTTAAATTTCTCACTGATAACGTGTGTTAATTCATCATACGGCATCAGCGGGAATTTCGCGCTGAAGTACCCGAGCAGTCCGATAGATACAACAAATAAACTGATTGCTAAAAATACTGCTTTCATCATCCATGTTTCAGGTGCCGGCAGTATTTGTACAAGAAATAATGTAAAATCCATCATAAAACCAAACAGAAATGCAATCAGCAGCTGAACGATTGATTCTCTGAAATTAAATCTTCTGCTTAAAATAATTTGAATAATAATAAATAATACGTTAGCGGCTATGGTCATCAGACCGATAGATAGTCCTGAAGAAAGCGTAAATGCATAAGCGAGTGAGGAAACGGGTGACACACCCAGACTTGCCTGAATAGAAAAGCTTACGCCCAGAGAAAGAAAAAACAAACCGATAAAATATAAAAATAAGCGTTTAACAGTTGTATTTATATGGTCTATAGTTATCATTCCTTTCTAAAAAGTCTCAGTATATAATTATACGCCTTATACTGTTATATTAATAATATATATATATTTAATATAATCATATGTAATTACATATGAGAAGGAGGATTGCTATGGATGTTCGCCAGCTGCGGTATTATAAAGAAATTGTAGACCAGGGAAGTATTTCAAAAGCTGCTGAAAGACTGCATATTGCACAGCCGCCTTTAAGCCAGCTTTTAAAAAAACTGGAAGATGATTTTAATACCGAGTTAATCCGCCGCTATCGTCAAAAATGGGAAGTCACTGAGTCAGGTGAGCTACTTTACCGGTATGCAGTACAGATTCTCGGACAGATGGCAGAGGTTAAGAAAAGAATTAACGAAGTTGAAGAAGGTTCCGCCGGGTCTGTCAATGTCGGTGTATCTTCGGCCTGCTACAATATGCTGATCGATTATATTGCAGAGTTCAGAGCACAGTTTCCTAAGATTAAAATCAGTATACATTCCGGTGATTCCGAAACTTTACTAAATAAGCTGAAACAGCAGGAAATTGATCTTGCACTGCTGATCAGACCGGGCAATACAGAGCAGTTCGATACAAAATCACTGGACCCTGAACAGAGTATTCTCATTGTTCCGGACAGCTGGGCACCATCACTGCCGGCTGAGCCTGCACTGAAAGATATTGGTCATCTGCCATTTATTATGCTCGGCGAAATGGAAGATTATTCATTTCACAGCAGCCTTCTCAGAATATTTAAGGCACATCATATTGAGCCTGACATCGTTATTGAATGCAAGGATATTCCAATACTCGTTGCGCTCGTTAACCGGGGACTCGGTATTTCTATTATTCCCCGGATGAATTATAAATCGCTGTTTGTCGAACATTTGAGAATATATGAATTTACCCAGTTCGAAGCCAGCGTGGAACCCGTCGTCATGAAATTAAGAGATGTCCCTGTTTCAAAAGCGGCGGAAAAGTTCTGGAATATTGTTCAGTAATCACTTATGAAAAAAGCGGAAGCTCAAGAATGAACTTCCGCTTTTTATCAGCCGAATTTTACCGGTATATTTTTAACGACTCTGTAGGCCAGCCAGCTGTAGAGAGCAGTCAGCACGAGCAGTATTACGAAGCCAAGGTACACGGCCATATTGCCGATTGTTCCGAAATAGTTCAGCAAATCTTCATTGAAAATCAGCAGCATGATGGCCGCAATTCCGGCTAGAACAGAGAGCATGCCCGGCCAGAATCCTCTGTAAAACGCAGCTGCAATCAGAACACCCGCAGCCCAGAATAAGAGTCCGCTTAAGAAGTGGAATATCACATGTTCAAAGTCTGTTAAATGTTCAATATTTTCCGCGAACAGATAATCACCGGCGAAAGGTGTAAATGACAGTCCGAATGAGACAATTCCGACAACCGCCGTTATAAATACTGCGGTTACCAATCCCGTAATCATCATCGACTTATAAAATGTTTTTCTCGATATTCCCATGTTCACTGCCCACTCCATAAACATCAGCACTGAAATAATTGCCAGGACGAACAGATAAGTGCGGTTGGCAGTCATGCCGAAACCGAAAAATGCTGACATTCCCTCACTTGAAAAGATATGCGAGATAATATAGATAATCAGCAGAATACCGATATACCAGAGCGACCATACCGGAAAAATGCTCGTGAAAATTTTCGTCGTTTCTTTTAATTTAGCAGTCATAGTATCACTCCTTCTCTTTCTTTTTATCTGTCAGGCTGATAAACATCTCCTGCAGTTTCAATGGCGATATATCCAGATGGTCATCCTCTGCGATTTCCATCTCTTCAGGCGTTATTTTGCCCAGCACCGTATCAATCTGCAGCGCGCCTAAAAACTTTACATTGATTACATGCTTGTTTTTGGTAAACGCTCTGACTCTTTCCGCTTTACCTGCGACAGTATATCCTTTCTCAAGGAGTTCATATGTCGGCTCCTGCAGCATAATCTGTCCTTCATGCATCATAATAATTTCATCGAATAAGTGCTCCATTTCTGAAATAATGTGCGTTGAAAGAATAATAATTCGTTCCTCGCGTCCTTTTGCTTCAAGCACTTCGCTGTAAAACAATTCCCGGGTCGGCGCGTCCATACCGTTGGTGACTTCATCAAAAATCGTTACTTTAGATAATGATGCCAGACCAAGCGTTGCTGTCACTGCGGCCTGCTGTCCCTGCGATAAGGCGCTGTATGCTTTTTCTGTATCAATATCGAATTTTTCAAGCAGCCTATAGGCATATTCTTTGTCGAAATCATCGCGGAAAATAGAGCCGGATTCAATATATTCCGTCACCTTATCGTTTTCTGCCGAAGTATCTTTCGGGTTATACAGGAAATTGATGTGCTGCATCACTTCGTCCTGCTCGTACACCGTTTTTTCATCCAGGGTAATACTGCCCGCAGTCACTTTTCTGTACGATGCAATCAGCGACAGCAGGGTCGTCTTTCCTGCACCATTCCGCCCGAGCAGGCCGTATATTTTCCCGGGTGCGAGTTCAAGATTAATGTTGGTCAGAATAGTATCTTTTTTAATATCTAAATCTACGCCCTCTATTTTTAAGGTCATTATTTTTCACTCCTGTTCATATCAATCATTTTTTGTATATCGCTTTTGCTTAAATCCAGTTTCCCCGCTTCTTCAAGCAACGGCTTTAAATATTCTTCTACAAATCCTTCTCTTCTCTTTTCCAGCAGTTTGCCGCGTGCATCTTCTGAGACAAACATTCCTACACCTCTTTTTTTGTATAATACGCCTTCTTCCACAAGTTCTGTTACACCTTTTGATACGGTTATATGATTCACTTTAAAATACGTGACAATCTCATTTGTCGACGGCACTTTGTCGTGTTCAACAAGTGTTTCGTCAATAATCTGATCAGCCAGCCAGTCCCTGATTTGCTCATAAATCGGTTTCTTCTCATTCAGCAGCTTCGACACATCGCAGCCTCCCTTCTATTCCTAGGTTCCATCTTTATATTTTTCTTATTAAGTCATCTAGTTATATATCTATGTATATAACTATACAACCATTAGCGTAATTTGTAAACATTTTTGTTTAAATTAATTTAGAATATTGGATAGTGAAGACGATAAACGCCGCGGATTCCTATGAAACAACTTCATCGAACTTCCAGACGCTACAGATTCTCGAAAACACAAAAAAGGGGCTGGGACAAAAGCCCTGAAGCAATAAGAGAAACGGCTGGGACATCTTGATTTTAAGATGTTCCAGCCGTTTTTTAGTGGTTTAAGTATAGTAAACACAGATTGCCGGACGAGTTTTCTCAGGTTCACCGCCATTAAAGCGATGCCCAATTCGTTACGGACCGGAGTATTCCCCCGAACAGACATCCGAGTGAATCTCAAATTCGCCTTCAAGTTTCCAAAAGTCGTTTCGACATCGATTTTGCGTTGCGCGTATCGACGTCGACCTTCCGGGCTTGAAAGCGTCTGGTTCACCTGAGCTTTGAAATACTCCAGGTTCATATTTTTTTGAATTCGTTTCGGCTGATCCGGTGCAGATGTTTTACACAATGCCATCAACGGACATGCCTGACAGTCCTCGCATTCATATATTTTAAATACCCGCTGATAACCATATTTGTCCGTTCGAGTCGTATGCCGTTTCAAAGGTAAACGGCGGTCATTCGGACAGACATAGTAATCATCGATTGCGTTATATTCCCAATGATTCGGGTGCATCTCATCTGTTTTGTACCGTTTCTTTTGTTCTTTATAGTACGTATTGTAAGGAATCAATGCCTGACGTTCATATGTGTCGACGACGCACTCATAATTGGATTCACTGCCATACCCGGCATCGGCGACAATATATTCCGGCAGGTGCTGGAACGTGTGCTGCATCGTATGGAGAAAGGGATCGAGCGTGCGGGTATCGGTGGGATTCCAATAAATATCATATCCCAACACAAACTGATTATTGGTCGCAATCTGTAAGTTATAGCCGGATTTCAACTGGCCGTTCTGCATGTGATCATCTTTCATGCGCATGAATGTCGCATCAGTATCGGTTTTGGAATAACTGTTACGGTCTCTCATCAGCGCACGTTGGGTTTGATAGTTTAAGCGCCGGTCCAAATAATCTTTCATGGCTTTCTTGGATTTGCGAATCTCTGAACGCTCTGTGCGAATCGCTTTGCGGGTGGGTATATCTTCAGTGCGTTCAATCTGTTCAGTGAGTTCGGTTTCAGTGTCTGTCAGTTGCGTATGAATATGCGCCAGTTCCGATGCCGTCAATGGCCCCTCCGATTCCCGAATCATTTCTGGAATCACTTCTGATTCGACCAGCGCTTCATATTTTGCTTTAGATTTTTCCAACACCGCCGACTCGTGTCGGTCGATATTCTTTCTAAAGACAAAGGTATACTTATTGGCATTCGCTTCAATTTTTGTACCGTCTATAAAAATCGCATCCGACTCAATTAAGCCATTCGATTCCAGCTGAGTTCTAAACTGGATGAAGGCAGACTGAAGCAGCGCCGCCATCTTCGGATGCGCACGGAATCGGTTAATCGTTCGATACGAGGGGGTTTGATTTTGCGCCAGCCACATCATTCGGATACTGTCCTGCAGTAACGCTTCAATCTTACGACCGGAGAATGCGGATTGACTGTAGGCACAGAGTAAGATTTTCAGCATCATTTTGGGATGATAGGACGACGCCCCTTGAGATTGTCCGAACTCATCAAACACATCTTCCGGCATACTTTCGACCAGTGTATGTACCGCTTTCGAGATATCATTGTCTGGAATCAGGATTTCTGTTTCGAGTGGCAGTGTGATTTGGTTCATGTTATAATTTTTATACATAAGATTCCTCTTTTCATTGTTTGTGTCGTTACTTACATTGTATCTGAGGGTCTTATTTTTTTGTAGAGATATACGTATATTTCCATATAAAAAAGCGCACTTGACTCCTAGGGGAGTAGCGTCTGCGTGAGACTACAGGCTCACGCGACGCCCCTGGAAAGCAAGTGCGCTTTTTGATTTAGAGGCTGGACTTATGTCCCAGCCCCTTCACGAATAAATACTATAATTTTGCGATTCCAATAATAACAAGTGCCCAGCTGATCAGGAACATTACTCCGCCAATCGGTGTGACTGCACCGAGGATTGAAATGCCTGATAATGCCAGCACCATAAGTGATCCGGTAAAGAAGACAATTCCCGCTGTCATGAACCATCCTGCTGCAACTAGGAATTGCGCGCCTGTAACCTGAATTAAAATTCCAATCGCGATAAGTCCAAGTGCATGGTAGAACTGGTATTTAACTGCAGTTTCCCACACACCAAGGTAGTGTTCACTGAGTTTTCCTTCCAATAAATGCGCACCAAATGCACCGCATGCGACTGCGATAAATGCATTGACTGCGCCTAATATAATAAATAATTTCATGTGACTAATTTCCCCCGCTTTTTTCTCTGTTTTTAATAAAAATAAGATACAGCGAACTTGAATAAAGTATCAGACTGAAAATAAACAGCCAGCCGCCGAATTTTAAGATTTGCACTTCGGGCACATACAAAAGCCCTGCAATAATTAGTGCCAGTGAAGTATACCTCATATATTTCAACGCTTTATTCCACGCTTTTATATGCTCTTTCCGCAGCTTTTTTCTATACCTGCCGAACACAAACGAAAGAATGAAAAACACTGCACCAACGATGATGAATACTAACATTAGGTGAAACGACCTCCATTAAAAATCAAAAATATCTCTGCCGTTACCATCATCATCCTCGTCCACCGCCCGTTTGGCAACAGGGGTGCGGCGGATTGTCATATTATCTTCTAATTTCGGCTCCGGATCCGGCTGTTTATCATCTGAATCAGCCAGTAGCCCAAGTAGCTTCTGCATGGCGTAGGCATGCTTGGATACCTCGATACCCGCTTCTATAAACTCTAATTCTCTTTTTAATTCTGTTGCAATCTGCTTATTCATGCTGTTCGCTCCAGTCAATCGGTCCGCGGCCGGCAGATTCTAGATAAGCATTTGTCTGGCTGAACGGTTTTGAACCGAAAAACCCCCTGAATGCAGAGAGCGGGCTTGGATGAACTGAAGTAATTATTTTATGTTTATCAGTGTCGATTAATTTAACTTTTTTCTGCGCCGGTTTCCCCCAGAGAATAAATACAACATGCTCAAGTTCCTCTGAAATCGTACGGATAATATCGTCCGTGAACTGTTCCCAGCCGAGTCCGCGGTGAGAGTTTGCATCTCCCGCATCTACTGTCAGCACAGTGTTTAACAAGAGGACGCCTTCTTCGGCCCAGTCCGATAAGTTACCGGTTGTTCTGACGATACCGAGGTCGCTCTCGAGCTCCTTATATATATTTCTGAGTGAAGGCGGAATTTTAACGCCTTCGTTCACTGAAAATGCAAGACCGTGCGACTGGCCTTTCCCGTGATATGGATCCTGTCCCAAAATTACAACTTTAATACTGTTAAATGGTGTTAATTCAAAGGCGGTGTATACCTGTTCTTCCGGCGGATAAACTTCGCCCTTTCTGTAGCGTTCATTTAATGTCTGTCTCATCGTTGTGAAATCATGATTATTCGTAATGCTGCGAAAGATTTCTTCCCAGTTTAAATCTGCCATTTTTAACGCACCTCCATACTAAAACTTCATTATATCATCGTTGTAAGCAATGCTCTAGAATTACACCGCTAATTATAGTAAAATGACAATATCTATCAGTACAATTAGGGGGAAATATAATGGCACTTGCAAAAACGTTAACAATAGCCGGGACAGACGTCAGCGGCGGCGCTGGAATCGCAGCAGATTTAAAAGCTTTCCAGGAGCATGAAACCTACGGCTTCAGTGTTTTAACCACTGTAGTTTCAATGGAACCATCAACCTGGTCTCACCGCGTGAGCCCAATACCAATAGAAGATGTTAAAAATCAGCTCGAAACAGCACTTTCTTTAAATCCCGATGTCATTAAAACAGGGATGCTGCCTTCAGAAGAAGTTGTAGAACTTTCGAAGGAAGCTTTTTTAAATTCAAATGCCAAACATTTCGTTGTCGACCCTGTTATGGTTTGTAAAGGAGACGATGAAGTCCTGAACCCCGGGCTTGTCGAATCAATGATTGAGAACCTGATTCCGAATGCAACAGTCGTCACACCGAATCTGGTTGAAGCGGGACACCTCGCGGGCGTTAAAACTCCGCGCACACTTGATGAAATCAAAGAAGCAGCTAAGGCAATTCATGCTAAAGGTGCGAATTATGTTGTCGTTAAAGGCGGCACGGGCATCGAGGGTGATTCTGCAATTGACGTCTTCTACGACGGCACGGAACTTCACCTGCTCGAATCAAAAAAATTCGATACTGCTTTTAACCACGGCGCGGGATGTACATTTGCAGCATCCATCGCAGCTAACCTTGCCAACGGCAAAGAGCCGCTTGAAGCAGTACAGCTGGCAAAAGCTTTCGTCACCAGCGCAATTAAAAACGGCTGGCAGATGAATGAGCATGTCGGTGTTGTCAGACATGGCGCTTACAATTCAGTAGAAAAGATCGAAGTTGTAGATAAAGTATTGAACTAAGAAAGAGATAGCTTGCTATCTCTTTTAATATGGTAGCTGATATTATAATTATAGGAGTTTTCTATTCATGGAAATGAAGAAAATAGTAAAACAGGATGTTCAGAAAATCTTAACAGAATATGAAAATACACCGGTCTACTTGCATGTTGAAATAACAAGCGGCATGTACGCGAGTCATCTGGATGACAATATCTTTAATGCGGGAACCTTCCTGCGCAATATTCAGGTTGAATTCATTCAGGCAACTATCCGCGGCGGCAACCGCTCAAAAGAGCACCGTGTCGGGCTAAAGCTCGCTAACGGCGGCTGGGTTTACGTTCTCGGCTTAACGCATTATATCGAGGGCGAGAACGGGGAGTTTATCATGCACGGCTTTAACGCCGAAGGCAAACTCGCTTCAGCGCTTGAAATTTCAACGAAACCATTCTTTAAGTAGGAGGAAATCACATGGATTTTTCACAGGAAAATCACGTACTTGTTGTTTTCCCGCATCCCGATGATGAAGCATTCGGTGTCAGCGGAACAATAATGAAATACAGAGAAGCGGGAGTCCCTGTCACATACGCCTGCCTGACTTTCGGCGATATGGGACGGAACCTCGGCTACCCGCCGTTTGCAACGCGCGAATCGCTCCATTCTATCCGTAAAGCCGAAGTTGAGGAATCAGCGCGTATTATGGGTGTTGATGATCTCCGCCTGCTCGGATTCAGAGACAAAACTCTCGAGTTCGAAGAACATGGTAAACTTAAAGGTGTCATTACCGATTTAATCGCCGAGCTCGCACCGACGCGTATTATTACATTTTATCCGGGCTATTCAGTCCATCCGGATCACGAGGCTACTGCAGATGCTGTAATAGAAGCACTGACGGACATCTCTCCGGATAAACGTCCGGCGCTCCAGCTTGTCGCCTTTGATAACCGGACTTTCGACGATCTCGGCGAACCGGATATCGTTATCGATATTGACGGCTATACAGAACGGAAACTGGATGTTATGGCCGCTCATCGTTCACAAACAGGCAAGCTGCTCGAAGATCTTGCTGCAGATACCCAGCAGGGTGACGATGCCAGAGAACGGTGGATGAGGTACGAGAACTTTTACAGTTACGAAATTGATTAAGGAGCATTATAAATGGAAGAATTTGACTTGACGACAAGAGAAGGTCGTTTTAAATATTTTGGTTCAGTTGACCCTATTGAAGGCACTAAACCAAAAGTTAAAGAAGATATGGCAGATTTACAAAACTCACGTAAAGACTTCCTTTTTGAAGTCGATTCTGTCGGCATTAATAATTTATCTTACCCTGTAGTCATCGGTGATTTCCAGTCAGTCGGCAACTTTGAGCTGGCAACCAGCCTTGAAAAAGATGAAAAAGGCATCAATATGAGCCGTTTAATCGAATCTCTGGAAACTGTCAACAGCGGCGGTGTACCACTCGATTTTGACACAATTAAAGAACTCCTGTCGAAATTGCGCGGACGCATGAAACAGAATTCAGCAGAACTGACTGTCGACGGTAAATGGTTCTTTAACAAGCCCTCGCCGGGTACCGGCTTAAATGCGGTGGCAAACGCGGATGTTGTGTATTCTGCAGCATTCGACGGAGAATCATTTACTCGCAAGCAATTCGGCATGACAGCCCAGGTCACTACACTGTGCCCATGTTCGAAAGAAATCAGTGAATACAGTGCACATAACCAGCGGGGCAATGTTAAGGTTCTCATCGATATCGATGACAGCGCGGAGCTCCCTGCGACTTATAAAGAAGATTTATATGAAATTCTTGAAATTAACGCATCGAGCCAGCTCTATCCGATTTTAAAACGTACAGACGAGAAAATGGTCACAGAACGCGCTTATGAAAATCCGCGCTTCGTCGAAGATTTAATCCGTCTGGTGGCATATGACTTAGTCGAGCTCGACTGGGTGAAAGGCTTCGAACTTGAATGCCGCAACGAAGAAAGCATCCACCAGCACGACGCATTTAGCCGATTAAAATATCAAAAATAGTTTGATCGTGAGACCGGAACCTTTGAGTTTCGGTCTTTTATTATGGGGAGGGAGTGAATGCTTGAAACCCGCAGAAGCTGACGAGACAAAAAACTCCCCGAGTCCGCAGACAGCGGTCTCAAAGGGAGTTTTTCTTCTTCTTCATGCGTAAGTTTCTAAAGAATGTCTTCAGCATCTCACTGCAGTCTTCCTGCAGCACACCGCTTACCACATCTGCACGATGGTTAAACCGCGGTTCGTCCAGCAGATTCATCAGGCTGTCGACGGTGCCGCCTTTAGGATCCGGCGCGCCGTAAACTACGAGAGGCACCCTCGACATTATTATCGCGCCGGAGCACATCACACATGGTTCCAGCGTGACATATAATGTGCAGTCTTCCAGCCTGAATGAGCCGACCGCTTCAGATGCTGCCTGAATCGCGAGCAGTTCTGCGTGAGTTACGGGATTCTGGGTGGTTTCGCGCAGGTTATGTGCTCGGCTGATTATTTCATCGTTTTTGACAATAACTGCCCCAATAGGCACTTCTCCTAAAGCTGCTGCTTTTTTGGCTTCTTCAATCGCAGCTTTCATAAATACTTCATGCATCGAGAATGAACTTCCCGTCTGCATCGTACAGATCCATAATACTGTCGACTATCTTATCCGCTCCAGTCAGGTGTTCAAGCTGACCAGTGCCGCTCAGCACGCCGATGGTGTATAAGCCTTCATCGTAGCCGAGCATGGTATCTGCAGCGTTATCCCCCACCATCACAAGATCTTCAATTGCATATTGGTGTTTATCGATAAAGTCTTTAATAAAACCGAATTGCGGTTTGTGATAATCGTTATCGTCGCCGCAAATTACATCAAATATATACGGCTGCAGCTCGAATTTCTCGATAAATCTAAGCGTCGAATCCCTGCTGTCACTCGTCACGATTACATTTTTATAACCGTTGTTTAAACCGTGTTCCAGCACTGTTTCAACACCGTCGATCAGCACCATATCATCAGCGAGCATCTGAAGATTGGATTCATAAAAAGATTTCGCCCATTCTCCCCCGCCCTGTCTGAATGATTCAAAGACTTTGTGAATATCGCTGCCGGTGCCTGAGGCAATTGTCGAGTTCGCTTTAATTTCCTCATCGATGTAGCCCAGTTCCTCGGCAACTTCCGACTTTATATCATGTGCATTAAAATCTTTTGCAAACTCGTCTATGCATTTTTTTGCATACGGTGTCCACAGTTTATGAAAATTTAACAGTGTCCCATCCTTATCGTATAAAATGATACGGTCCATTCGTCACCCTCCACGAACCGGACGGGACATTTCTTAAATTCCCGCCGGGTTCTTCTCCTGTATCGCTTCTATCATTGTATCAGTCATTTTATCCAAATCAAAAGATGCCTTGAAATCCCATTGGCGTTTCGCTTCCGCTGCATCGATATTATCCGGCCAGCTTTCTGCGATGCCCTGTCTGACAGGATCAACATCATAGCTGAGTTCAAAGCCGGGATAATGACGGCGGATTGATGCCGCCACCATTTCCGGTTCGAGGCTCATACTCGTTACGTTAAAGGCATTGCGGTTTTCCAGTTTGCTGCTGTCCGCTTCCATCAGGTCAATAATGGCCTGAATCGCATCGTCCATATACATCATATCCATAAAGGTATCTTTACCGATAAATGATGTATATTTACCATTTTTCACCGCTTCAAAATAAATTTCCACAGCATAATCCGTCGTACCGCCGCCCGGTTCTCTTACGTGCGAAATCAGACCAGGGAAACGCACCCCGCGCGTATCCACGCCGAATTTATCGAAGTAGTAATCGCACAGCAATTCACCCGATACTTTGTTCACCCCGTACATCGTAGTCGGACGCTGAATGGTTATCTGAGGCGTATCTTTCTTCGGTGTCGTCGGACCGAAAGCGCCAATGGAGCTCGGTGTAAAGAACTGCAGATTAAGTGTGCGGGCTGTTTCCAGTGCATTAACCAGTCCGCCCATATTAATATTCCATGCAAGCATCGGATCCTTTTCACATGTTGCGCTTAAAAGTGCGGCCAGATGCATAATCGTATCCGCCTTAAATTCTTTGGCAATACGCTCCATCGCTTCGCGGTCCGTGACATCCAGAATTTCGAAAGCTTTGCCTTCGAGCGGTGAATCCACAGGTTCTTTAATATCTGTCGGCAGAACATTGTCCTCACCGTAAATTTCTCTTAATTTAACGGTTAACTCTGTCCCAATCTGTCCGAGCGCCCCTGTAACTATAATTCGTTCCATGATTGTTTCCCCTTATCGAAAAGTTTATGTTTTAGTTAATAATTCCCATTTCCCGGCCGACTTTCGCGTATATTTCAAGCGCCTGGTCGAGCATTTCTTTCGTGTGTGCCGCTGTCGGCATGTTTCTTACGCGTCCCGTACCCTTCGGCACTGTCGGGAAGACGATTGATTTTGCATAAACGCCCTCCTCTTTCAGACGTTTTGAAAATTCCTGAGCTTTTTTCTCGTCACCGATAATACAAGGTGTAATCGGTGTTTCCGAGTTGCCGATTTCAAAGCCTAAATCTTTCAGGCCGGCTTTCAGATAGTCGCCGTTTTCCCATAATTTATCGTGCAGCTCAGTTGAAGCCATTAAAGTTTTAACCGCTTCAGTGATTGCTTTCGTATCTCCTGGAGTTAACGACGTCGAGAATAAGAACGGACGTGCCGCGACTTTCAGGTAATCGATTAAATCCTGTGACCCGGCAACATAACCGCCGACAACACCGATTGCTTTCGATAATGTACCCATTTGAAGATCGATTTCTTTTTCAAGACCGAAATGTTTAACTGTACCGGCACCTTTGCCCATTACACCTGAACCGTGCGCGTCATCGACATATGTGATTAAGTCGAATTCTTTTGCGATCTCGACGATTTCAGGCAGTTTCGCCACATCGCCGTCCATTGAGAATACACCGTCTGTAATGTACATTACTTTTTTATAAAGTCCTGATTCCACCGCTTCTTTTGCTTTAGCACGGAGATCATCCATATCAGAATGGTTTACACGGATAATTTTAGCTTTAGATAAGCGGCACCCGTCGATAATTGACGCGTGATTTAATTCATCAGATAAAATCGCATCTTCTTTATTCATAACAGCTTGAATTGCCGCCATATTACAGTTAAAGCCTGATTGGAAAGCAACTGCTGCTTCAGTTCCTTTGAATTCTGCAAGCGTGTTTTCCAGTTCCACGTGAAGATCCAGCGTACCGTTAATTGTACGTACCGCTCCAGCGCCTACACCGTGTGATTTAATTGCTTCTATCGCTGCTTCCTTTAATTTTTCATCCGTTGCAAGACCTAAATAGTTATTAGACGATAAGTTAATCAGGCTTTTGCCTGCTACTGTAATTTCAGGACCGTTTGCACCTTCTACTACATCTATCTCATTGTACAGACCGTTGTCTTTTAAATATTCCAGATTTGTTTGTAAATACTGTTCTAATTTTTGTGACATATACGTCCCCTCCTTACCTAACATTTTAGCATATCTAAGCGCTTTCTTTGAACGATATCAAATTGTTTATATTGTTGTAATTTTCTCACTTTTAAGCTTTATATATTTTAAACTCAGGCTCGCTCTGATAATATGAATAGAAAACAGTTATGGAGGTTCAATCATGAGTATTAGAGATATCGCATCATCAAAACTTCCCGGGATGGTCACGGCGAGACGCCACATGCATATGCATCCGGAAGTATCATTTAAAGAGAAAGAAACATACCAGTTTATTCTAGGTAAGCTTAAACAGTACCCTGAATTAAACATTCGTGAAAATGTCGGTAAAAACGATGAAAACGAAGGTGCCGGTATCGTTGCCTCAATCGGCTCGGGCAGTCCGCACATTGCCGTCCGTGCTGATTTTGATGCACTTCCGATTGAAGACCAGAAAGATGTGCCTTATAAATCGCAAAATCCAGGGGCTATGCACGCCTGCGGTCATGATGGTCATACGAGTACCCTTTTAGGCCTTGTGGACGCTGTAATGGATAATAAAGACAATTTAAGCGGCACTGTATCTTTTATCTTCCAATACGGCGAGGAAGAACAGCCGGGAGGCGCCAAGGCAATGGTCGATGACGATGCGCTCGCCGGTGTTGATAAAGTCTACGGCCAGCATTACTGGAGTCAGTTCGATACACATGAAGTGCAGACGAAACCGGGCGCAATGATAGCGAGCCCCGACGGTTTCTACATAACGCTCCAGGGTTCCGGCGGGCATGCTGCATATCCGGACCTGACGGTTGATCCGATTGTCGTCGCCGCAGAACTGATTACCAATTTACAGACCGCGGTAGCACGCCAGATTTCGCCGATTGAGAATGCAGTCGTTACTGTAGGCAGCGTGCGCGGCGGAGACGCGTTTAATGTCATTCCTGATACTGTCAGAATTACGGGTACTGTCCGTACGTTTAAACAGGAAGTTAAAGAAAAAATTTATGAAATTTTCAAACAGGAAGTGGAATATACAACTAAAAAACGAGGCGCTTCTGCAGATATGGAATATAAATTCGGCTATCCTGCTGTAATTAACCATGAAGAAGAAGCTCAGCTTATTGCCGATGCTGCAAAAGAGCTCGGACTTCCTTACAAAGAAGCCGATCCTTTAATGATCGGTGAAGATTTTTCTTATTATATTTTAAATAAGCCGGGTGCTTTCTTCTACACAGGTACCGGCAATGAAGAAAAGAAAACAACACCTGCCCATCATACAGATATGTTTGATATCGACGAAGATGCAATGGAAACAGCATTGATGATGTTCATGAAAATTTTAGAAAAAGAATCGGTGATTAAATGGACGTAAAATCAATTGAATCTGCAGTCGCCGAGAATTACAACGGGATGGTCCAGCTGCGCAGGCATCTGCATATGTATCCGGAGTTGTCGTTTAAAGAAGTTCATACACCTGCCTATATCGCAGATTATCTGCGCAGTCTCTCCATCGATGTCCGTGAAGGTGTCGGCGGGCGCGGCGTGGTCGGCAGACTGATTGTGGATGAATCGCTTCCGACCGTCGCATTAAGAGCGGATTTCGATGCACTGCCGATTCAGGACTTAAAAGACACACCGTATAAATCTACAGTTCCGGGCGTGATGCATGCATGCGGACACGATGCTCATACGGCGATTGTACTTACCGCAGCTAAAATTCTGAGCGGCATGAAAGATACATTGAAAGGCAATATCGTGTTCATTCATCAGCACGCCGAAGAAGTAGATCCCGGCGGAGCCATTCAAATGATTGCAGACGGCTGCCTCGACGGCGTCGATGCCATCTTCGGCCAGCACGTGACTACATCACTTGATGTTGGAAAAACCGGTTATAAATACGGCACTGCGACCGGTATCCCCGATGACTTTACCATTACTTTAAAAGGACGCGGCGGCCACGCTTCGCGTCCGCACGATACAATTGATCCGGTCGCAGCCGGCATTGCGCTCTGCAATCAGCTTCAATATGCTGTAACAAGACGCACAAATGCCATGGACTCTGTCGTTTTGTCGATTACGATGTTTAATGCCGGCAATCAGCATAACGTCATTCCGGATGAAGTAACTATCGGCGGAACCATCCGCTCGTTTAATCACGACATGCAGGAAACTATGATTAAAGAGCTCAACAGGACACTTGAAGGGCTGGTCAGAACGACTGGTGTATCATTCGATCTCGACTATATGAAGGGCTATCCGCCTGTAGTCAATGATGACAGAATGACAGATATCGTAGTAGAAAGTGCGGACAAAATTTCCACTGTCAACGAAACAATCAGACTTGAACCGGATCTTGGCGGCGAAGATTTCTCTTATTATCTGCAGCGCGTTCCGGGAACATTCTTCTATACCGGCGTTAAAAACTCAAGCTTTAAAGCAGATTTCCCTCATCACCATGCTCATTTTGATATCGATGAAAAAGGAATGGTCAATGCGGTAAGCGTCATGCTTGAATCTGTATTTACGTATTTAGAAAAGGAGTCACGATAATGGATATAAAAAAACTAATCAACGACCGCTATGATTCGATGGTGGATCTTCGCAGATATATGCATCAGCATCCTGAAATCTCTTTTCAGGAAATGAATACGAAAAAATGGATTTACGATCAAATAAAAGATCTCGGTCTCGATATCAGACAGGATGTCGGAGGAAACGGGATCGTTGCAAGGCTTCAGGTAAACGATGAGTTTGAAACGGTCGCACTGCGTGCAGACTTTGATGCGCTGCCGATAAACGATGAAAAAGACGTGCCGTATAAATCAAAAATTCCCGGTGTAATGCATGCATGCGGACACGATGCACATACAGCTATGCTGATTACGATGGCTAAAATTTTGTCAGAACATAAAGATGAGCTGCCGGTCAACGTCGTATTTTTACATCAGCATGCCGAAGAGCTGCTGCCGGGCGGAGCCAAGGCTATGATTGAAGATGGTGCGCTCGACGATATCGATTATGTATTCGGTACACATGTTTCCACTAAGTTTCCTGTCGGTACTATTAAATATAACTACGATACGATGTACGCGAATGCGGACTCGTTTAAAATTACCGTTAACGGGCTCGGCGGACACGGTGCGACACCTCAGGTGACTCATGATCCAATTGTTGCCTCGGCATCGCTGATTCAGCAAATACAGACGATTGTATCACGTTCTGTAAGCCCTCTTGACTCAGCAGTTGTGACAATCGGCGCATATAATGCCGGCTCAGTGTTCAATGTTATTCCCGGCAAGGCAGAAATTAAAGGAACCTTCAGAACTTACACTGAGGACGTAAGACAAACAGTAGCTAAACGACTGGAACAGATCTGTCTCGGCATCAGCGCAAGTTTTAATGTTAATGCCGATCTCGAAATTATGTACGGCTATCCGTCGATGAAAAACGATCATGCTCTCTTAGACTACGTTACAGGTAATGTCAGGGAAGATGCAGCGTTCGTTTCAGGGGTTGAAGAAGTGGGGCCTGCAATGGGCGGAGAAGACTTCTCCTACTTCATCCAGGAAAAACCCGGCTGTTATTTCTACACCGGTGTCAGAAACAGCGAGAAAAAAGCCGATATCCCTCATCACAATCCTATGTTCGACATTGATGAAGAAGGAATGAAAACAGGGGTTGAAACACTGCTGAAAGCAGTACTGAAATTCGATAAACGTTCAAAATAAAATAAGGCACAAAAAAAGAGCTGAGATAAAATCTGACGTGCTCCCCTTAAGTTGTACTTACTATTCAACTTAAGGGGAGTTTTTGTATGAAAAATAATAAACATAGTTTTGAATTTAAGTTAACAGTCGTAACAGATTATTTAAATGGCGAAGGTGGATT